>JBEICS010000194.1:0-5002 GCA_040383925.1 Acidimicrobiaceae bacterium
CGGGGTGGACGAGCCTGCGGGTGCGTCGCTACGGACGCACCACGGTCACCCTGCTCTCGCGCGACACCCCCGACGACTAACCTGCAGCCCGCATGGCGACCGTTCTGTACCCGGGCAGTTTCGACCCGATCCACTTCGGGCATCTCGACGTCATCGAGCAGTCGGCGCAGTTGTTCGGCACGGTGGTCGTCACCACGATGCACAATCCGTCGAAACCGAGCGGTCTGTTCTCGCTCGACGAGCGGATGGCCATGATCGACGAGTGCTTGGCACCGATGCGTGGCGCCGGTCGATCCGTGCGGGTCGAGGCGTTCCCTGGTCTCGCCATCGATGCTGCCAAGGCGCTCGGCGCCGACTTCATCGTGAAGGGCCTGCGCACCGCGGGCGACCTCGAGGTCGAGCAGCAGATGGCCCACACCAACTTCACAGCCTCCGGTGTGCGCACCGTGTACGTCCCCTGCAGCCCCGACCGCGGCTTCATCAGTAGTCGCTTCATCCGCGAGATCGCGCAGTACGGTGGCGACGTGAGCGCGATGGTGCCGCCCTCGGTGCTCTCCCATCTCCAGCGAGTGAGCCCTCCACGATGACCTACGACGACCAGTACGACGACGACTACGACGAACTCGACGACTCCGATGCGTTCGTGGTCTCCACCCAGGGGTACGTGGGCGACGCCGATCAACTGCTGCGCCGGGCCATCGACATCATCGCCACCGCGCCCACGATGCCGTTGTCGTCGTCGCCTCGCATCGATCGCGACGAGATCATCGAACTGCTCGAAGAGGCCCTGCACCGCCTGCCCGAAGAGGTGCGCCAGGCGCGGTGGATGATCAAGGAGCGCCAGGAGTTCGTGGCCAAGACCCGCCGCGAGGCCGACGAGTTGCTCGAGGCCGCACGCGTGCAGGCCGAGCGCATGGTGCAGCGCACCGAGGTGGTGCGCGCCGCCGAGCAGCGGGCCCGGCAGTTGAACGAGGCCGCAGAGGCCGACGCACGGCGCCTGCGGTTGCAGACCGAGGACTTCCTCGATCAGCGCCTCGGTAGTTTCGAGATCCTGCTCGACCGGTTGAACAAGACGGTGCAGGCCGGACGTCAGAAGCTGGCCATCGGCGCCCATCACGACGAGGTCGAGGCCGAACGGGCCGACGACCCCACCAAGGGATTCTTCGACCAGGACCGCTGAGCGATCGCGGGTGGTTCCCGCGCCGGTAGCGTTGCGGGCCATGCATCCAGCCCTGCGCGTGAACGCGATCGAGTTGCTGCGCCGCCCCGGCTCGGAGCGGCCTGTCGAGGTCGACACCACCGTCGCCGATCTCGGTATCGACGACGAGCGCTTCCTCGCGTCGGATCCGGTGCACGTGGCGTTGCGGCTCGAGGCGCTCACCGACGGGGTGGTGGTGAGCGGTTTGGTGCACGGCACCTGGCACGGCACGTGCCGGCGGTGCGCCAACCCGGCGCAGGGTCCGCTCGACTGCGAGGTGCACGAGTTGTACCAGCGGGTGGTCACCGACCCCGACGCGTTCGAGTTGGGTGATCTGCTCGACCTCGAGCCGATGGTGCGCGAAGTGCTGGTGCTCGACGCCCCGCTCGTGCCCCTCTGCACGGCCGACTGCCAGGGGTTGTGCCCCAGTTGCGGTGTCGACCGCAACGTCGAGACCTGCAGTTGCGACACCACCGTGGCCGATCCCCGCTGGTCGGCCCTCGACCAGTTGCGCGACCGCTTCGACGACTGACCCGACGCTGTTCGACTGCCAGGTGGCTGTTTCGCCTCGCGGCGGCTAACCTAACGCAGCCCATTTCGCCCAGGGAGTTGCACCGTGGCCGTCCCCAAGAAGAAGAAGTCGAAGATGAAGACGCGCAGCCATCGTGCTGGCGCGTGGAAGCTCGCGGCCCCGGCTCGCAGCGTGTGCCCCCGGTGCGGTTCGGCCAAGTTGCCGCACACCGTGTGCCCGTCGTGCGGCTGGTACAAGGACCGCGTCGCCGTCGACGTCGGCTGACGAGCGAAGCGCACTGCGCATGCTCCCCATCGCGGTCGATGCCATGGGCGGCGACCGCGCCCCAGGCGAGATCGTCGCGGCAGCACATGCTGCTGCGGCCGAAGGCATCCCGGTGGTCCTCGTCGGGCCGGCCGACCTGTCCGGTGTGGGCGATCTCCCGCTGTTCGTCGCATCCGAGGTGATCGAGATGGACGACGACCCCGCCCACGGGGTGCGTCGCAAGAAGGATTCCACGCTGGTGCGTGCCGCCGAACTGGTGCGCGACGGCAAGGCCAGCGCCATGATCTCGGCCGGCAACACCGGGGCCACCATGGCGTCGGCGCTGCTGCGGATGGGGCGCATCCGTGGCGTCAGCCGTCCGGCCATCGCCACGCCGCTGCCGGTGCCCGGCCACGCCCCGAACATCCTGCTCGACGCCGGCGCCAACGCCGAGGTGCAGGCCGAGTGGTTGGTGCAGTGGGCGCAGATGGGCTCGATCTTCGCCCGGCACCGCTTCGGCGTCGCCGAACCACGGGTGGGCCTGTTGTCCATCGGTGAAGAGCCCGGCAAGGGCGACTCGCTGCGCAAGGCGGCCTACGACCTGCTCGCCGCAGCCTCGGGCATCGCGTTCGCCGGCAATGTGGAGGGCCGCGATGCGCTGCTGAAGACGGTCGATGTCATCGTCACCGACGGTTTCACCGGCAACGTCGTGCTGAAGACCCTCGAGGGCGGCACGAAGATGCTGATCAACGAGGTCATCACCGCCATCACGGCCACGCCAGAGCTGAGGGCGCACGCCGACGCGCTGGCACCCGCGCTCGAGCCGCTGTGGACCGCGATGAGCGCCGATACCTACGGCGGGGCGATGCTGCTCGGGGTCGATGGCGTGTGCATCATCAGCCACGGCTCGTCGAGCCAGTGGGCGATGCTGAACGGCATCCGAGTGGCCAAGGAGATGGTCGAGCGCAACGTCGTCGCCGAACTCACAGCAGCCATCGCCGGTCAGGGCTGACCTCCGCCCGGGCGGCTACCATCCTCCATGTCGTGCGGGCAGTCTCGCCCGCCGCGAACCTCGACCTCTGGAGTGTGTTGTGTCTGCCGAGTCACTCGACCGTGCCGCCGTGTTCGCCATCGTGCGCGCCAACCTTGCCGACATCCTCGAGATCGATGCGTCCACGATCAGCGAGGGGCAGTCGTTCGCCGACGACCTCGAGGCCGACTCGCTCGCCCTCATCGAACTCGTCGAGGCGCTCGAGGAGGAGTTCGCCGAACGCTCGGTCGAGTTCCGTATCGAGGACGAGGACCTCGAAGACCTCAAGACGGTGCGCGACGCCGTCGACTACGTGCACGATCGGGTCAAGGGCGCCTGAACTGACAGCGCACACCGCTCCCGACCCGGCCCGGCTCGAGGCCCTCGTCACGCGTATCGGGTACCGGTTCAGCGATCCGTCGCTGCTCGAGCGGGCGATGGCCCACCGCAGCTGGTGCGCCGAACACCCGGGTCAGGCGTCGAACGAGCGCCTCGAGTTCCTGGGTGACGCCGTGCTCGGGTGGGTGATCGCCGACCTCGTCTACCGCGAGCACCACGACCTGCCCGAGGGCAAGCTCACCGATCTGCGCAAGAGCGTGGTGAACGCCTCGGCCCTCGCCGGGGTGGCCGAGCACATCGACCTGGGATCGTGCCTGCTGCTGGGCAAGGGCGAACACGCTGCGGGTGGTCGTGGCAAGCCGTCGATCCTGTCCGATGCGCTCGAGGCGGTGATCGGCGCGGTGTACCTCGACGGTGGGGTACTGGCGGCGTCGGAGCTCATCCGTCGACTGTTCAGCGAACTGCTGGTGCGGGCTGTGTCGGAGATCGACCGACTCGACTTCAAGACGGCCCTGCAGGAGGTGGCGGCCCGCCTCTTCGACACTGCGCCGGTCTACATCGTCAGCGACGACGGGCCCGATCACCAGAAGACCTTCGACGCGGCCGTCGTCGTGGCCGGCCGTGAGGTGGGCAGGGGCCAGGGTCGCAGCAAGAAGGCCGCCGAGCAAGCTGCCGCTCGGGTGGCGTTCGACCTGCTCACGGCAGAGGGCTGACACCGGTGCCCGAACTTCCCGAGGTGGAGACCGTACGCCGCGGTCTCGAGGCCCACGTCGTGGGGCGCACGATCGACCGGGTGGAGGTAGGTCGCGAGCGCACGGTGCGGCGCACGTCGCGACGGGCCTTGATCGACGGCCTCAGCGGGGCCACGGTGCTGTCGGCCAACCGCCGGGGCAAGTACCTGCTGCTGCCGCTCGACACCGGCGACGAACTGATGATCCACCTGCGCATGAGCGGACGGGTGCTGGTGGGTGCGGCCGGCTCACCACGGGCGCCGCACACCCACGTGGTGGCCCGGTTCGCTGGTGAGCCGTCGCTCGAAATGCACTTCGTCGACCCGCGCACGTTCGGCGAAATGGTGGTGTTCGACCCCCAGCACCTCGATGAGCAGATGCCCGAACTGGTGCGTCTCGGGGTCGACCCGGTCACCGACGGCCTCGGCCGCGCCGAGCTGCGCCGCATCGTGCTGGGTCGGCGGCGCCAGATCAAGGCGCTGCTGCTCGACCAGCACGTGGTGGCGGGCATCGGCAACATCTACTCCGACGAGATCCTCCACGCCTCGCGGCTGCGCCCCGATCGGCTGTCCGACACGCTCACCGGTCAGGAGATCACCCGGCTGCACGCCGAGATGCACCGGGTGCTGGCCGAGGCCATCGCCGCAGGTGGATCCACCCTCACCGACACCCAGTACGTCGACATCGAGGGCGAGGGCGGCTGGTTCCAGCTGTCGCACCGGGTGTACGACCGGGCCGGCGAGCGGTGCCTCACCTGTGGCCGGGCCGACATCGTGCGGGTCGTCTCGGCAGGGCGTTCCACTTGCTACTGCCCCCGCTGCCAGCGTTGACCCCGGGCGAGAAGGGCCGGTGCGGAGCCGCCGGATAGGATCGGCCCGCCGTGTTTCTCAAGTCGCTCACCCTCAAAGGCTTCAAGTCGTTCGCCGACG
>JBEICS010000195.1:0-4958 GCA_040383925.1 Acidimicrobiaceae bacterium
CGGCGACACCGTGAGCCAGTACTACGACAACCTCGTCGGCAAGGTGATCGTGTGGGGCAAGGACCGTCCCACCGCCATCGCCCGCACCATCCGCGCCCTCGAGGAGATGGTGGTCGAGGGCGTGGCCACCACCATCCCGGCCGACCTCGCCATCTTGAAGCACCCCGACTTCGCGGCCATGCAGCACAGCACCAAGTGGGTCGAGGAGCGCCTCGACCTGTCGGGTGTCGAGCCGCCGAAGCCCCCGGCCCCGGCCGACGACGAGGCCGCCCCACTGGTGCAGCGCACCACCACCGTCGAGGTGAACGGCAAGCGGTTCGACGTGAAGATGTGGGTGCCCGACGTACCCATGGTCGCTGCGGCAGCAGGCGCCCCGAAGGCGAAGAAGCCCGCCCGTGCCGCCGGCGGCGGCGGGGCCGGTGGCGGCAGCGGTTCGGGCAACGTCGAGGTGCCGATGCAGGGCACCATCGTGAAGGTGCTCGTCGCCGTGGGCGACACCGTCGAGGCCGGGCAGGCCGTGGTGGTGCTCGAGGCCATGAAGATGGAGAACCAGATCACCGCCGACAAGGCCGGCACGGTGAAAGAAGTGAAGGTCAGCGCCGGCGCAACGGTGGGCGCGGGCGATGTGGTGGTGGTGATCGCCTGACGGGCGTCACTCGGCCGCTTCGGCCAGTGCCTCGCTGAGTGCGGGGTGAACCAACAGGCTCTCGAGGATGTCGGTCACCTTCAGGTTGGCCGTCACTGCGAGTGCGACCACGCTGATGAGTTCGGCCGCGTGCCGACCCACGATGGAGCCGCCCAGCACCACACCGGTGGCCGGGTCGGAGATGATCTTCACGAACCCGCGCCAGTCGTTGTTGATGAGTGCCTTCGGGGTGGCCGAGAACGGCACCTTGGTGACGCGGATCTTGCGGCCCGCGGCGAAGGCGTCGGCCTCGGCCAGGCCCACATCGGCGATCTCGGGCTCGGTGAAGATGGCGCTGGCGGCCTTGTCGTAGTCGAGGTGACGATGGGCCACCTTCTGCAGGCCCATGACGTGCTCGGCCACCTTGCGACCCTGCATGCTGGCCACGCTCGACAGTGGCAACTTGCCGCTCACGTCGCCGGCGGCGTAGATGTGGGCGACGTTGCTCTGACAGTGCTTGTTGATGGTGACGTACCCGCCGTCGGTCTGAACCCCGGCCGCCTCGAGATCGAGGCCGTCGACGTTGGGCACCGAGCCGATGGCCAGCACGGCGTGGGTGCTGGTGATGACGCGTCCGTCGTCGCAGCGCACCACCACCCGGTCGCTGCCGTCGTCGCCGCGCACGCGCTCGATGGCCGTGGCGCGGGCACCCTTCAACAGCTTGACACCGCGCTTCAGGAAGTCTTCCTCGAGCACCGCGGCCACCTCGGGATCTTTGCTCGGCAGCACCTGCTGCCGGCTGACCACCAGGGTGACGTCGGAACCGAACGAACTGAACATGTGGACGAACTCCACACCCGTGACACCCGAACCGACCACCGTGATGCTGCTGGGGAACTGCTTGGGCGGATAGCACTCGCGGGTGGTGAGGATGCGCTCGCCGTCGGGGTGGCACCACTCGGGGATACGCGGCCGGGTTCCGGTGGCGATGAGGACTGCGTCGGCTTCGAGCGTGGTGACGCCCTCGGCGGTGGTGACCTCGACGTGGTGCGCGTCGAGGAACCGGGCCGACCCGTGCACCAGTTCGACACCCTGGCTGGTGAGCAGTTGCGTCGTGTTGCGCTGCATGCGCGTCTGGATGCTGGAGATGCGCTCGGTGAGCGCATCGACATCGACCTCGGGCTCGCTCTTCTCGAGCCCCATGCCACGCATGCGCCGGGCATCCGACATCGCCCCGCCGGTGGCGATCATCGTCTTCGACGGAATGCAGTCCCAGAGATGCGCCGCACCACCGATGACATCGCGCTCGACAAGGGTGACCTGCGCACCCAGGCGCGCCGCATACGTCGCCGCCGTGTTGCCTGCAGGTCCGCCACCGATGATCACGAATCGAGTCGCCACGGCGCCGAGGCTATCGGCAGGGCGCTGTTCAGTCGGCGAACATCGTGTCGCGAGCTGTAGGCACCGCGGCCGCAGCGACTGCGCCACCGGGCAGGTTGGGGCAGTACGTCGAGGGGTACTGCCAGGTGTGACGCGCCTCACCCACCCACTCGAAGTGCATGCCGTCGGGGAGTCCGAAGTTGCCGCCCCACGCGAAGCCGTGCTTGCGGAAGATGCGCACGATGCGGCAGTCGAGGCGAGGGCGACCGCCCTGCGGGTTGGTGGAGATGTTGAGATCGAGCGCCATGCCCCACGCGTGCCGACTCACTGCTCCCACCGTGGTGGAGGCCCGGGCGTAGCGCGGGTTCCAGCAGCCGCCGTAGCGGTTGGTGTCGACCACGTCGATGAGCGAGGTGAGTCCGAGTTCGGCGATCTCGTCGAGCGCGGCATGGATGTCGGCGGTGACCGCTCGATGGCACGAGGCGCGGATGCCGACGGAGGCGAAGTTGGTGCGGACGATGTTCGCATCGACCCATGCCGGGTCGAGGGTGAGGCCGTTGTCGCGGTTGATGCGATACGCGAACTCGCCGAGCAGAGCCTTGGTACGTGCCAGGCCGAGGGTGCCGTCGGGGCTGGCCGGGGCCCACGAGTGCGACACGCGCACCCCTGCCGCCTCGGTGAGCCCGGCGGCAGCGAGCGCCGCGTCGAGTTGGTCGCGACCGAACCGGCCGAAGACCACCACCCGGGTGGTGGCTCCGAGGCCCAGCACATCGGCCTGCGCGCTCGACATCACCACCTCGGCGCCGCCCACGGCTGCGTCGGGCGCGACGAGGCCGACGGTGAAGCGCGCCGCGAACCCGTCAGGCCGCACCAGTTCGATCACATCACCCACCTGCGCCGTCCGCAGGGCGGCGCCGGTGGCGCTGAGCACGATGGTTCCCGCCCCGACCGCGGCCGACACCTCGAACCCCATGATCGGGCCGAGCGCCTCGGCCGGCATCGCGGTGACCACCACCGGGAACTGCCAGCGACCGGTGCCACGAGTGGCCTGCTGCACCACGGTGTCGCCGCGCCACACCGTCGTCACGCCCACTGCGTACGACCGCGCCCGGGCAGCCGGCACACCGAGCGACCAGGCGACGCGCTCGACCCGGTCGACGGTGGAAGCCTGCATCGCGCCGTACTCGCTGACCGCCACCACGTCGGCCGGTTGCGGTATCCGCGTGGCCGAGGCGCCGCCCTGGGCGGGGCCGCCGACGGGACCGCCAGAACCGATGTCGGTGGGCTGGTGGGCGTGGGCGACGACGGGCATCGAGGCGATCACTACGGCGAGAACCGCCGCCACCACGATCCCACGACGGCGCATCCGCCGACCGTACCAGTGCGAATTGGCCCGCTCTCCGCAGCCCCGACCCGGTACCGTCTCTGCCTTGTGAGCGAGACAGCCCCCGACCCGCAGGCCGAACCGGCCGCCGACGAGCACCACGAACACGGGAGCGGTCTCCTCGCCGAGAAGGCCAAGCGTTTCGCCAAGATCGAACGCGTCCGCGAGTCGGGCCTGAATCCGTACCCGTACCGCTTCGACCGCACCCACGTCCTCGCCGACATCCGCGCCGCGCACGGCCACCTCGAGCCCGGCGTCGAGACCGAGGTGCGGGTGGCAGTGGCAGGCCGTGTGATGCTGCTACGCGAACAGGGCAAGCTCATCTTCGTCACCATGCGCGACCGCAGCGACGACATCCAGTTGTTCGTGTCGAAAGCCGTCATCGGCGACGACGCGTTCGACGCGTTCGGCGCGCTCGACCTCGGCGACTGGGTGGGCGTGGAAGGCACGGTGATGACCACCCGCAAGGGCGAGCTCAGCGTGAAGGTCGACCGTTTCGAACTGCTGTCGAAGGCCGTGCGCCCGATGCCCGACAAGTGGCACGGCCTCACCGACACCGACACCCGGTTCCGCCAGCGCTACGCCGACCTCATCGTCAACGCCGATGCCCGGCGCACGTTCGAGATCCGCCACGCCGTCATCGCCAGCTTCCGGCACACCCTCCACCAGCAGGGTTTCATCGAGGTCGAGACCCCGGTGCTGCACGTCGAGGCAGGCGGTGCACACGCCCGGCCGTTCATCACCCACCACAACGCCCTCGACATGACCATGTTCCTGCGCATCGCCCTCGAGCTGCACCTCAAGCGGCTCATCGTGGGTGGTATGGAGCGGGTGTACGAGATCGGCCGCGTGTTCCGCAACGAGGGCATCAGCACCCGGCACAACCCCGAGTTCACGATGATGGAGCTCTACCAGGCGTTCGCCGATCACACCGAGATGATCGACATCACCGAGCGACTCATCACCACCGCTGCCGTCGAGGCCACCGGCTCGTCGGTGGTCACGGTCCACGGCCCCGGCGACGTGGTGGAGGCCGTCGACCTGGCCGAGCCGTGGCGCCGAGTGCGGATGATCGACCTGGTGCAGGAGTACACCGGCGTCGAGGTGCACCCGTCGCAGCCCATCGAGCACTTGCGCAAACTGGCTGCCGAGTACAGCGTGTCGGTGCTGCCACGGTGGGGTGCGGGCAAGATCATCGAAGAGCTGTTCGAGGCCACCGCCGAGCACACGCTCATCCGCCCCACCTTCGTCACCGGCCACCCGGTCGAGATCTCGCCGTTGGCACGCACCGACCGCGACGACCCGTTCCTCACCGAGCGCTTCGAACTGTTCATCGGCGGCCGCGAGTACGCCAACGGTTACAGCGAGCTGAACGACCCGGTCGAGCAGCGGGCCCGGTTCGAGGACGAGCAGAAGGCCAAGGACGCGGGCGACGACGAAGCCGGCAGCATCGACGAGGACTACCTGCGCGCGCTCGAGTACGGCATGCCGCCCACCGGCGGCCTCGGCATCGGCATGGACCGTGTGGCCATGCTCATCGCCGGTGTCACCTCCATCAAGGAGGTCATC
>JBEICS010000196.1:0-4945 GCA_040383925.1 Acidimicrobiaceae bacterium
GAGCACACTGGCGAGTGTGCGCTCGAGATAGCCCGCCCCTGCGTAGAAGGGCACCGTGAGCACCAGGTCGCCGGAGGAAGCCATGACTGCGCGACCCTACCGACCTGCCTCACCAGGTTCCGCTGCGGAGGATTCGGCTCCACTCCGCAGCGGCGTACACGCGAGCATGAGACAGGCGGTCGCTCCCAATGCGACCGCTGGAAACCAACCACCGGGTGGAAACCAAGCCGCAGCACCGAAGTCGATCGACCCACCGGTCAGACCGTTTGCATTCCGATGTGCCGAGATGAGCAGCCCCGAGCCGTGACCGAGCGCGCACACGGCCAGCACGACACGGACGATCCACGGCGACATGGGCCGGTCTCCGCTCGGGCTGGTGACGGCCAGCAGCACCAGCATCGCCAGCAGTGGCAGGAGGAATCTCGCCTGCATCCCGAACCCTGCTGCACGCATCGACAGCGAGAGCACCACCGCGGCGACGACGACCACCACCCCTTGGACGACGAGCACCAGGCGGAGCCGCCGACTGCCGGACACCACCACCACGCCGAACGCAGCGGCCCAGGCGAGGATCCAAGCTGTCTCGACGAGCGGGTCGAGTGGCACGTTCAGCCACCCGAGCAGACCCACTGCGTCGCGGAGCGTGCCCGGCACCTGTCGCAGTTCACGCCAGAGGTCGCCGAGCGACAGAGACGTCGGCGCGACAGGTTGCTTCAGGGCCGCCTGCCACAGCATCGCCGCCACCACCGCCACGAGCACCGCCCCAGTGGCCCACCACCGATCGCGTCGAGCGGTCCTCCACCACCGTCGCAGGCCCGGTTCGAGCACTGCGACCAGCACGGTCGACAGCACCACCGCGACTGCACCGAGGTCGCGCACCCAGCACGCCGTCACCGCGGAGGCAACCGCCAGCCACAACCATCGCGACGAACCGGTTCGGGCCAGCGCAACGAGCGACGCAACGAACGCAGCAACTGCCCAGGCTTCTGTGGAACTCGGCGACAGCGTGCCCGACAGGAAGGCCAACAGCGGCGTGAACGACAGCGCGGCGAGAGCGGCGCTTCCCGTGGTGAACCGCCAACCGCACCGATGGAGCACCCCGAATGCCCGGACCACGACGAGCAACAGCGCCGCGTTCTGCAGCAGCACGCCGAGTCGTGCCAGCGCGAGCGTCTGCCACATCGTCGATCCGAAGCGGGCGAACGCTGCCGGCACCACGTATGCACCGGGCAGGTAGCGGGCGTGCAACGACACCTCGTTGCGAGCCATCTCTTGCTGCTGGTACTGCGGGCACAGGTACGGCATGGCTGGGTCGAACACATTGCACGCCGACGGGGGCGGCCCGGCACCTGGGATCCGGTACATGCCCGCCTCGGCGTTCACCCGACGGAGTTGCTCGCCGGCGAGATCGCCCAGCGGACGATCAGGATCGACCGGGTCGCCGAGCAACTGCCCGTGCGCGAGACCGACCACCCTGATGTAGTGCGATGTCTCGTCCACCCCCGCTCCCGGCGGCGAACTGATGATCCAGGCGAGACCCAGCAGCACGAACGTCGCGACCAGCCACACACCCGGTGATCTCGATCGCCGGAGCCAGGAAGCCATGATCCCCCCGACGGTAGTCGCCTACGCTGACGGTTCATGTCGACCGCGGTGAAACAGGCACTGGTGCTCGCCGTCGGCGGGCTGCTCACCGCCGGTGTCATCCTGAGGCTCGCCCGGCGGCGACTGCTCACCACGCGCTATGCGCTCGGGTGGCTCGGCGTCGGTCTCCTCATCACCGTGGCCGCGGCGCTGCTGCCCTTCGTGGGCCGACTCGGCCGCCTCGCCAACATGACCCCCACTGCGGTGTTGCTGACGATGAGTTCGGTCATCCTCCTCGCCATCTCGGTGCAGCTGTCGATCAGCGTGTCGCTGTTACAGGAGCGGCTGCGCACCACCGCCGAGTCGCACGCCCTGCTCGCCCGCCGCGTGGAAGAACTCGAACAGCGTGTCGGCTGACGCAGCACCGCAACACGTGCTGGTGCTGGTACCTGCGTTCAACGAGCGCGACTGCATCGCTGCTGTCGTGGCCGACGTGCTCGGCGCCGGCTACGAGTGCCTCGTCGTCGACGACGGCAGCGTCGACGACACCGCAGCCCTGGCCGAAGCAGCCGGAGCAGCCGTGGTGCGCCTTCCCATCAACCTCGGCGTGGGCGGGGCCCTGCGTGCCGGTTTCCGGTACGCCGTCGGCCACGGTCACGACTGCGTGGTGCAAGTCGATGCCGACGGCCAGCACCTCGCCGAGCACATCGCCGATCTGCTCGCGGCCCTCACTGCCCAGCGCCTCGACATGGTGGTGGGCAGCCGGTTCGCGAACGGGGGCGACCACCCGATGAGCTGGGTGCGCCGCCGCTGCATCGGTGCGCTGTCGTGGGCCATCGCCCGCACCGGTGCGACCCGGCTCACCGACCCCACCTCGGGATTCCGGGCCATCCGTGAACCGCTGCTCGGCGCGTTCGCCCACGACTTCCCGCACCACTATCTCGGCGATACCTTCGAAGCCGTGCTCGTGGCCACGCGCCGCGGCTACCGGGTGGGCGAGATCCCCGTCACCATGCGGCCCCGCCAGGGAGGCCGACCCTCGGCCGACCTGCCCGCATCGTTCTCGGCGATGGTGCGCGTCTGCACCGTGTGGCTCACGGGCACCACCTTCGACCTGCCGCACCGCCCCGACTGATTCACCGGACCCGGGCCCGCCACACTCCGTCCCTCCTTGCCGACTGAGCGTGGCCGGTAACGTTCTACCCCGTGACGCGCATCGCAATCATCGGGACCGGCTATGTCGGCCTCACCACCGGAGCCTGCTTCGCCCACCTCGGGCACGAGGTGGTGTGTGCCGACATCGATCCCGCCAAGGTCGAGCGACTCAACCGCGGCGAGGTACCCATCGTCGAGCACCGCCTCGACGAACTCGTCACCGAAGGCCTGCGCAACGGCAACCTCCGCTTCGTCCTCGGGGCCGCCAACGCCGTCGCCGACTGCGAGATCGCCTTCCTCTGCGTCCCCACCCCGCAGGGCGAGGACGGCTCGGCCGACCTCAGCTATGTGGAGACTGCCGCCGCCGAGATTGCAGCCGTGCTGCCCTACGAAGCCATCGTCGTGAACAAGTCCACCGTGCCCGTGGGCAGCACCAAGGTGGTCGAACGGGTGATGAAGCGGCCCGACGTGCGGGTGGTCAGCAACCCCGAGTTCCTGCGCGAGGGCTCGGCCGTCGAAGACTTCCTGAACCCCGACCGCGTGGTGGTGGGTGCCGACGACCGTGCCGCCGCCATCGCCGTCGGCTCGCTGTACGACAAGGTGCGCGCCCAGATCATCGTCACCGACCCGGCGTCGGCTGAGACCATCAAGTACGCCGCCAACGCCTTCCTCGCCACCAAGCTCAGCTTCATCAACGCCATCGCCGCCATCTGCGAAGGCGTCGGCGCCGATGTGAACGACGTCGTGGTCGGCATGGGCTACGACAAGCGCATCGGCACCGAGTTCCTCCGCCCCGGCCCGGGCTGGGGCGGAAGCTGCTTCGATGGCGCCGAAACGCTGCTGGTCCGTTCGCAGGGTGCCATCCGGCTCGTCCGCTTCGATCAACTCGTCGACCTCCCGCTCGACGATCTCGAGATTCTCAGTTGGGCCGAGGGTCAGGTCATCCCCGAGTTCCAGCCTGCGATCGCCGTCACGCAGCGCCCGTACTCCGGCGACATGATCGAGCTGCGCACGAAGATGGGCCGCCGCCTCACCATCACGGCGGATCACCCGATGTTCATCCGGACAGCAGAGGGCTCCGTCGAGGTGCGCACAGCCGAGACGCTCACCACGAGCGACTGGCTGCCCGTCTCCCTCGGTGCCCCACTCGGCGACACACTGGGGCCCGAGCATGCCTCGATGTTCGATGCCGTCCACCATGCGGGGCTCGAATGGGGCCAGGTGATCCTTCGCCTCACCGATGAGCAGATGCGCATCGCTCGAACGGTCGATCATGTTCTTCCGTCGAACCGTCGCTGGGACTACCGGCGCTCGAAGACGCTTCGACTCCATGAGGCTGCGCTGCTCAGGTTGCCTCTTCGCACGGCCCAGCTCGGATCGGCCACGAACGGAACCTACGTTCCTGCGAACATCGAGTTCACCGAGACGTTCTGGGAAGTCATCGGCCTGTACCTCGCCGAAGGACACCTCACCACCGACGGCGCCCGCCGCCGCCTGGCCTGGTCGTTCCACCCGAACGCCGAAGCACACCTGGTTCAATTCGTCGCCGACTACTGGCGTTCGTTGGGCGTGAAGACAACCGTCCGGCAAATGTCCACCGCGGTACAGGTATCGATCTCGTCTCGGATCCTCGCCGCCTGGTTCGAGCAGTGCCTCGGTACCGGCACCAATTGCTACAACCACCGGATCCCCGACGCTGTGTGGTCAGCATCTGACGAAGCCAAGCAGGCCCTGCTTCGTGGCCTGTGGGCGGGCGACGGCTCCTGGTCGCTCCTCAACGGTGGTCCATCTGTCGCGCTCGAGTACGGCACTGCATCGCCTGCGCTGGCCGACGGCATGCTGCGTCTCTTGGCGGAACAGGGTGTCGTTGCCCGCCAGAAGGTCGGCCGAACCGCAAGGAGCACGGTCGATACTCACTGGCTGGTCATTTCCGGTGCCGATCAGATCGAGCGCTGTTCCTGGCTGCTCGAGCCACATGAGCGCCAGAGTGTTCAGGCACAACTGAACGCTCAGTCCAAGCGCATCGCTCCGACCGGATACCGCGTCGATCGCAAGGGCACGGCGTGGGTCCGGATCACCGACCTACAACGACAGCACAGCGATCAGTTGGTGTACTCCGTCGAAGTGGCACGCAACCATTCGGTCGTCACCACCGGTGGCCTCGTCGCCCACAACTGTTTTCCGAAGGATTCGCGGGCGCTGTTGA
>JBEICS010000197.1:0-4941 GCA_040383925.1 Acidimicrobiaceae bacterium
CGCACCGACACGGCGCGCTGCACGTCTTCGGACAGACCACCCACCACCTGCGCGGCGATATCGGGGTGGGCATGGGCCACCACCAGGGCGATAGTCTGCGGGTGCTCGGCCGAGAGGAAGTTGAGGATCTGACGGGGGTCGGCGTTCTTCAGGAAGTCGAACGGGCCCTTCACCATCGACTGGTAGAGGCCCTCGAGGATCGAAGCAGCGCGCTCGGATCCGAGCGAGGCCTCGAGCATGCCGCGAGCCGCTTCCGGACCACCGTTCGCCACACGACCGCCTGCCACGAGCAGCGTGGCGAACTCCTCGAGCGTCGTCGTGCTCTCTTCGCGGCTGATCTGGCCGGCCTTCACGATCTCGGCGGTGATCTGGGTGACCTCACCCTCGCCGAGGAGAGCCATCACCTTCGACGAGTTCTCCGTGCCCAGCGAGAGCATCAAGATGGCTGCCTTCTGGGCCCCCGACAGCTGGGCCGATGCCGACTCGATCATCGACGACCCGCCTTCGACTCATTCAGCCAGGCGCGCAGCACGTTGGCCACTTCCTGCGGTCGCTGATCGGCGATCACCGCCAACTCGTCCTCGGGTGCCGGTGGCCGGGCGGCCATGAGGGCCATGGTCTCGCTGTGCTGGGGCGACTCGATGGCCATCTGCGGGCCGGCGTTGAGGCGCGGCATCGAGGTGGTCAACTCGCCGATGTCGATCGGGATCGCGGTCACCTTGCGGGCCTGCTTGGCACTGCGGTAGGCGAGGAACAGGGCGATCACGATCACCAGCACGATGGCGCCGGTGCGGGCCATGCTCATCATCTGGGCCTGGCTGGCGGCAGCGTCCTCGGCGGCAGCGGCATCTTCGGCCTCGGTGATCATCGACGTGTCGAACGGCAGTCGGGTGATCGTCACCGTGTCGCCGCGGTCTGAGTCGATACCTGCAGCCGTGGCGACCATCTCCTCGATGGCGGCCATCTGCTCTTCGGTCACCGCCGCCTCGTCGACCAGCACGGCCACGGTCAGGCGAGTGATCTCACCGGGCACCTTCAGGGTCGACGACACGGTGCGGTCGAGCGCATAGGTACGGCTCGCCTCGTCCTTCAGGTAGTCGGTGCTGCCGTCGACTCCGGTGACCGCATCGTTGGCGGCATCGGTCGTGAGCGTGGCGCCGTCGGGGCCGAGCACGCCGGCATCGCCGTTGAGGGTGGCGTTGCCGTACTGCTCGGTGAGGGTCTTTTCGTTCTGCACCAGGCCACCCGCATCGTCGGTGCCGATGGGCGTGAAGTCCTCCGAGGTCGACTGCACCTCGTCGAGATCGACCGTGGCGTTCACCGACACCGACACCTTGTTGGGGCCGGTCATCCGGCTCAGCATCGACGTCACCTTCGCCGCGGTGGTCTGTTCTACCTCGTTCACGTACTTCGACCGCGACGAGCCGCCCGTCCCACCCGACTGACCGCCCGACGACAGCACGGCGCCGTTCGCATCGACGACGGTGACCCCTTCGGGCTTCATGTCCTTCACCGACGAGGCCACGAGGTGGACGATCGCCTGCACTTCTTCATCGCTCACACCGCCGCTCATGGCGCCCATCACCAGCACCGAGGCCGTGGGGCTCGAAGGCTCGTCGACGAACACCGACTCGTCGGGCAGGGCCAGGTGCACCGACGCCGACTTCACGCCGTCGAGTGCCGACACCGTCTTCGCCAGCTCGCCTTCGAGGGCCCGCTGGTAGTCGATCCGCTGGCGGAACTCCGAGGTGGTGATGCCCTGGTTGTCGAGCAGCGCATAGCCGTCGTTGGCCGAGGGCAGGCCTTGGCCGGCCATGTCGACGCGCAGGTTGTACACGTCGGTCGTGGGCACCAGCACGGTGCGACCGGCATCGGTGAGTTCGTACGCCACGCCCTGGGCCGACAGCGCATCGACCACCGACGAGGCGTCGGCCGACGAGAGGTCGGTGAAGAGCACGCCCATGTCGGTGCTGCCCTTGGCACGCGACAGCAGCAGGCTGCCGGCGATGACGGTCAGCACGACGGCGCCGAGCGCCACCTTCTGCACCGGGGTGAGCCGACTGGCGAGATCCTTCGCCTTGTCGGCCATGGAGGAGTTGCTGTTCGTTGCCATTTAGACCTGCATCCGCATGATGTCGTTGAACGCCTCGACGGCCCGGTTGCGCACGGTCACCGTCAACTGGGTGAGCAACTGCGCTTCGGTGGAGGCGATGGTGTAGTCCTGGATCGACTGGAGGTCGCCGGTCGCCGCTTTGACGGCGAGGTTGTCGGCCTTGTTCTGCGCTGCCGACACTGCGTCGAGCTGATCGGTCAGCATCGAGGCGAACGACGAGCCGCCGGTACCGGCAGCAGCCGCAGCCGACTGCACCTGGCTGGGCGCAGCGATCTGGGTGATCGGGGTGATGGGCATGATCGGGACGATGGCCATGAGGATCACTTCCCGATCGACAGGATCGACTCGTACGCCTCTTTGGCGCTCTCGAACGATCGGACGTTGGCCTGATACCCACGCTGGGCGAGTTGCATGTACACCATCTGCTCCGTCAGGTCGATCGACGTGTGCCGCACCATGCCGTTGGCATCTGCGTAGGGATGCTCGGGATCCCACACCACCTGACCGTCCGCGTTTCCGAACATCACGCCAGCAACATCGACGCCTTCGCCGATGTTGTCGGTGCTGGGCTTGGGCTGTACCGAGATGAACCGCTCCTGGAACGCCGGCTCGCTGGTACGCGAGACGTTGTTCATGTTGGCGATGTTGTCGGCCACGGCGTTGAGCCACGACTTGTAGGCGCCCATGCCCGACGTGGCGACACCGAAGATGCCGAACATCTGACTCATCGAAGTCCTCCTTCGACTCGGTACGGGAGACGGGAGGCGATCACTGGCCGAGTGCCGTGCGCAGGAGCGCGTACTTGGCGTTGACCGCCTGGACGACGAGTTTCTGGCGCAGCACGTTCTCGCGCTCGGCCAGCAGCTCGAAGTCGAGGTTGACGTTGTTGCCGTTCGAGCGGGTGGGTGCAACCGACTGGTTCACCGAGATCGACGTCTCGGACGGGTCGCCCCCGGCGATGGCCGCCCGCAAGCTGTCCTCGAAGCTCACTTCACGCGCCTGGTAGCCGGGTGTCTCGACGTTGGCGATGTTCGAGGCGATCACCCGCTGCCGGGCGTCGAGGCCGTTGAGGGCCGAGTGGAGCGCTGATGTGACGCTGTCGGAGATGGCACCGATGCTCATCGGGCGATCACCGCAGCGGTGCAACAGGAAGCGGAAGCGACGACCATGGGCGTGACTGTCCCGGATACGTCGACGACGCAAGCATCTCCACCGTCATTCGGCGAGGGCCGCGGCGATGCGCTCGACCGCCGAACCGATCTGGGCGTCGACGAGCAGCGGGCCGTTGGCGGCGATGCAGCCGCCTCGTTCCACCCCGTGATCGGCAACCACATCCACCTCCTGGCGATGGTCGGCCGACGCCAGGTACTCGAGCACACTCGCCCGGTCGGCCGGGTTCACGTGCAGCACCACGTCGCCCCGGTCGGGGGTGAGGCTCATCGCCTTCATCACCGAGCCGAGCACCACATCGTCGAACGTGCGCGCCTCGCGTCCGAGGATCTCGCGTGCCACCGCCAGGGCCAGGGCCACCACCTGCTGCTGCAACTCGCCGAGCGTCTCCTGGTCGAACAGACGCAACTGCATGGCCGCAGCGTTCAAGGCGCGGCCCGCCTGTTCGGCGTCGAGCTTGGCTCGGCGGTGCTGCTCGACGAGGTGCTCCATCTCGGCGAGGGCCTGCTGACGGCCCTCTTCGCGGGCCTCGTTCAGGGCGCCGACGCCCACCGACGCCCGGCTGATGCGGCCGGTGCCCGAACTCGACAGGCGCGGTGGCTCGAAGCGCATCGGTTGCACGGCAATTCGTGTCGGTGGAACGCTCACACATCCTCCTCGTACACGCGCACGTCACTGCGCAACCACTGCTGGATGACGTCGACGATCCGGTCGGGATCGTTCGAAGCGAGGTGACTCGCCAACGTCGACGCCTCGTAGAACGACAGCTTCTCGCCGGGGGCGGGCACCATCGGCACCTCGATCACCGGGCCACCCAGGGGCGCCGCCGTCGGTCGGCCAGGAGCACGGGGCACCTCGATGACGGGCCCGGCCGGCAGCGCGAGGGGCTCGTGCGCTGGGTGGGGAGCCATGGTCACGGCGCCTGGTGGCAGCACGATGGTGTCGACGGCGTACGGATCGACCGGCAGTTGCTGCACCGCGCCGACCGGGTCGATGCCGTCGAGACCGAGTTGGCTGGCGATGAGCCCCGGATCGGCACTCGCCAGCGCAGCGCGTTCACGCGCCTGGGCGATGAGCCGAGCGGCGCCGGGCGACAGGCGACGGACCCGCGGCTCCCAGGCGGACGACCCCACGCTGCCGCGTCGACCGGGCATCATGTCGATCACCATCAGGGTGGTGCTCACGATCATCGCGATCACGCCACCCATCAGCACGATGGTCAGCAGATCGAAGGTCAGGCCGGCGGCGGGCACGTACGCCTCACATCTTCCAGTCGATGACCGAACGGGTCTCGCTCGACGCCCGCGGCAGCCGCAGACCCGCACTCGGACGGTTGTTCTCGAGGTACTCGGTGGCCAGATCGATGAGGCCCTGCGTGTCGCGCTCCAGCGCCGCCACCCAGCCCGCAAACGCAGCGGGCAACGGCGGCATGCCCGTCGGGGGTTCGAACAGCGGCACCAGCATCACCGATTCATCGACGACACCCTCCACGCCGACCGTCAACAGCAGCACGCGATGCTCGTCGAGCAGGGCTGCGTAGGCGCGCAGCACCGGCTCCCACAGCGCTTCGGCCGAGGTCGATCGGCTCGGCGTCATCAGCATGCTCAGGCCTGCAACGACAGACGCGAACCGGTGGCCTGGGTGCTGTACGGCGTGGC
>JBEICS010000198.1:0-4940 GCA_040383925.1 Acidimicrobiaceae bacterium
CTCGAACAGCGACACACCGGGCCGGCGGTGCGACTCGTTGAACGCCACGGCGCGAAGCAGACCGGGTCGCATCGATGGGCGCAGGATGTCTTCGTCGGCGACCAGCGGGTTGGTGATGCGGATGGCGTCGTCGGCGAGGTGGGCCCCGGCGAGGTCGGCCTGGCGGAGGAACGAGTCGGTGATCGCCTCGCTGGCCCCTGCGCCGAGCAACACGTCGCGCAGCATCCGGCGACGCAACTGCACCGCGCTGAGCCGGCCGTGCATGGTCGAGTTGGGCACAGCTGCACCGATGGTGTCGTAGCCGTAGTGGCGGGCGACCTCTTCGACGACGTCGATCTCGCCGTGGCTGTCGGGCCGCCACGACGGCAACTCGACCGTGAGGGCGTCGCCCTGCTGGTCGACCACCGCGTATCCGATCGGCGCGATGAGCCGCTGGATGTCGGCGGCATCGAGCGAGGTGCCGAGCAAGCGGTTGACCTGACTCACCCGCACCGCCACCGGACGGACCTGCGGGTACAGCGACGCATGCCGGGCATCGGCTGCGCCCTCGTGCACCACCAGGTCGGGGCAGGTCTCGCTGAGCAGCTCGACAAAGCGGGCCTGTGCCCGTTCGGCACCGTAGGGGTCGACGCCTCGCTCGAACCGGCCCGAGGCCTCGGAGCGGAGACCCAACCGGTTCATGGTGCGGGTGATGGCCGTCTGTTCGAAGAAGGCCACCTCGAGCGCAACGGTCGTGGTGGCGTCGGTGATCTCGGAATCGAGGCCACCCATCACACCGGCGATGCCGATGGGCACGTCGAGCGCATCACAGATGAGCAGATCGTCGGCGGTGAGGGTGCGCTCGGCGCCGTCGAGGGTGACCATCGACTCGCCCTCCGTCGCCCGCCGCACGCGGAACCCCTGCCCGCCGAGGGTGTCGAGGTCGTAGGCGTGGTTCGGCTGGTTCAGTTCGAGCATCACGTAGTTGCTGACGTCGACGACGTTGTTGATGGGCCGCATGCCGGCAGCGCGGAGTCGCCGTGCCATCCACGGGGTGGAGGCGCCCACCTGTACACCTGACAGCACCAGGGTGGTGAACCGCGGGCAGCGCCCGCCATCGAGCACCTCGACGGTCGCGGTTCGCGTCGGCCCGTCGGCCTGCACGGCCACCGGAGCCGCAGCGAGCGGGAGGCCCAGATGTGCAGCGACATCGCGGGCGAGACCGAGATGCCCCCAGCAGTCGGGGCGGTTGCGGGTGAGGTCGATGTCGAACACGACTTCGGTGGCCAGGTCGAGCGCCTGCCCGTAGGGCACACCCACCGGGGTGTCGGCGGGCAGGATGAGGATGCCGGAGTGGTCGTCGCCGAGGCCCAGCTCGCGCGCCGAGCACAGCATGCCCTGCGACTCGATTCCGAGGATGGGACGCGGTTCGATGAGCCGCCCGTCGGGCATGGCGGTACCGGGGGTGGCGAGCGGGATGACGTCGCCGGCCTGCATGTTGAACGCGCCGCACCACACGTGGCGCTCGACCCCGTCGCCGGCATCGACCCAGACGCGGTGCACCTTGGCAGCGTCGGGGTGGCGCTCGGTGCGCAGCACACGGGCGGTGATCACGCCGTCGACCGTGGAGCCGACCGTGAGCACCTCCTCCACCTGCATGCCGAGACGGGTGAGCACGGGGGCGAGTGACGACGCGTCGGTACCGAGAGGTGCCAGGTCGTTGAGCCAGGAGAGCACAGCTTTCATGTCGATCGCCTCAGAACTGCTCGATGAACCGGATGTCGTTGCTGTACATGTCGCGGATGTCGTCGATGCCGTGACGCTCGCGGGCCATGCGGTCGATACCGAACCCGAAGGCGAACCCGCTCCACTCCTCGGGGTCGAGCCCGCCCGCCCGCAGCACGTTGGGATGCACCATGCCGCAGCCACCCAACTCGATCCAGGTGCCGTCGGGACGTTGGATGTCGAACTCGGCCGACGGCTCGGTGAACGGGAAGTAGTTGGGCCGCAGGCGGCTGGTGAAGGCCCCGCCGAAGAACGCCTTGGTGAACGCGTCGATGGTGCCTGCGAGGTGGGCCATCGTGATGCCGCGGTCGATGACCAGACCCTCGATCTGGTGGAAGACGGGCATGTGGGTGGCGTCGGGGGTGTCGCGCCGGAACACCCGCCCGGGCATCACCATGTAGATGGGCGGCGCGATGGACTGCATCACGCGGATCTGCACCGGTGAGGTGTGCGTACGCAGCAGCACCGAACCGTCGTCGCGATAGTCGGTGAACAGGGTGTCGAAGCCGCTACGCGCCGGATGGCTGCGCGGCATGTTGAGCGCCTCGAAGTTGTAGAAGTCGGTCTCGACCTCAGGGCCTTCGGCCACCTGGAAGCCGAGGCCGATGAACACATCTTCGAGCCGCTGCCAGGCCTGGGTGACCAGGTGCGCGTGGCCTCGTGTGGTGCCACCGAGGACCTCGGTGAGGTCGAGCCGCTCCACTTCGAGCTGGTGGGCGCGGGCCGTCCGCGCCAACTCGGTGCGCCGCTGCTCGAGCGCAGCGGCGACCACGGTGGTGGCCGCATTCAGCGCCTGGCCGGCCTGCTTCTTGTCGTCGACGGTGGCGAGCGAACCGAGCGCCGTCTTGAACCCGGCGAACACGCCGCGCTTCGACAGCAGTTCGCTGTCGAGCGCCACGACGTCGTCGAGTGTTGCGGCCGCCGCGATGCGCTCGAGCGCTTCGTCGCGTGCAGCGGTGACTGTGTCCAGCATGGGATCGGGCTTTCGTGACAGCCGCTCAGCGGCGTTTGCGTACGTTACCGAGTGCGTCGTTGCCGGGCGACTTCGAATACCAGCACGGTGGCGGCCATCGCCACGTTCAGGCTCTCGGCGCGGCCGGCGTGGGGAATGGTGACCCACTGGTCGACATGCGTGTGGCCGTCGAGGCCGTGTGCCTCGTTCCCCAGCACGAGGGCGACGGGCGCCAGGAAGTCGACCTCGGAGTACACCGACCCGGTGTGCGACGACGTGCCGAACGAGCGCAGTCCGGGCACTGCCAGCACCTCGTCGAGGTCGACGTCGACCACGAGGGCCGGAATCGAGAACAGCGCACCGGCCGACGACCGGACCACCTTGGGGTTGAACACATCGACCGAGCCGGCCGTGAACACGACGGCGTCGGCCCCGGCCGCTTCGGCCGATCGCAACATCGTGCCGGCGTTGCCCGGATCGGCGATGCGGTCACCCACCAGCACGAACGTGCGGCCGGCGAGCGCGCCGAGCGCCGTGGTGCGACGCCGCACCACGGCGAGCAGCGGTTGCGGGGCCTCGGTCGAGGCCACCCGCTCGATCACTCCGGGGCCGAGTTCGTAGGTCTCCGCTGCGAACGTGCGGGCCGGCTGATGCCCGGCGGCCGTGAACACCGACTCGATCTCCCACCCGTGGTCGGCAGCCGCAGCCACCAGCGACGGCCCTTCGACGACGAACACACCTTCGTCCAGACGCGCACTGCGGCGCCCCAGGAGGCGCCGCAGTCGTTGAACCTTCGGGTTCGAGGCAGTGAGCGGACCGCTCAGAGCGCCGCCTTCGCTGCGGCGACCAACTGGCCGAACGCGTCGATGTCGTGGACGGCGAGGTCGGCCAGGTTCTTGCGGTCGACCTCGATACCGGCAGCGTTCAGACCGGCGATGAACCGGCTGTAGCTCATGTCGTGGATGCGGCAACCGGCGTTGATGCGCTGGATCCACAGGCTGCGGAACTCGCCCTTCTTCGCTCGCCGGTCGCGGAAGGCGTACTGACCGCTGCGCATGACCTGCTCGTTGGCGGCGCGCACTGAACGGCTCTTGTTGCCGTAGTAGCCCTTCGCCCGCTCGAGCACCTGCTTACGGTGCTTCTTGGAACCTACTGCTCGCTTGACTCGTGCCATGGTGGTGCCTCCTTCTCAGCGCTCGCCCAACAGGCGCTTGATCTTCCTCGCATCACCCGGGTGCACGTCGACCGTGCCGTCGAGACGGCGGGTACGGGTGGAGGACTTCTTTTCGAACAGGTGCTGACGGTTCTGCTGCAATCGGCGCAGTTTGCCGGTGCCTGTCTTCTTGAACCGCTTGGCGGCGGTCTTGCTGGTCTTCATCTTGGGCATGGGGATGTCCTTCACGTACATGGCCGCCCGCCTCGGGCGACACGTCGGTTGGGGCCACACGATGTGGCCGGGCGAGCAGCGGTCTGCTCGGTGATCAGGCGGGCTCGGTGGCGTCGGCCTCGGCGGCTGGAGCCGCTTCGACTGCAGCCGGCTCGGTGTCCGGCTTCGAGTCTGCCTTCTGATCGTTCTTCTTGACGGGTGCTTTCTTCTCGGGTGCCAGCACCATCGTCATGTTGCGGCCCTCGAGCCGGGCGTAGGTCTCGACCTTGGCGAGGGGGCCCAACTGCACGACGACTGCATCGAGGATCTTCGAGCCCAGTTCCGGGTGGGCCATTTCACGTCCGCGGAACTGCAAGGTGACCTTCACCTTGTGGCCGTCTTGCAGGAACTCCTGCATGTGGCGCACTTTGGTGTCGAAATCGCCCTTGCCGATCTTCGGACGGAACTTGACTTCCTTCACCGAGACCTGGAGCGTCTTGCGACGTGACTCCTTGGCCTTCTGGCTCTCCTCGTAACGGAATTTGCCGTAGTCCATGATCCGGCACACCGGTGGTGCGGCCATCGGCGCGACTTCGACGAGGTCGAGGTCGAGCTGACGGGCCATCGACAATGCCTCGGGAAGAGGCTTGATGCCGAGTTGATCGCCATTCGGGCCGATGAGGCGAACCTCACGGGCGCGGATGCGATCGTTGTACCGGTGCTCGGGTTGCTGCGGCGGTGCTATGGCCGTTCACTCCTGTGCAATGGGCTTGTCCTCCCAGTCGTTCCTGCGGATCGCTGCAATGCCGCGGACACGACGAGGACCGACCCGACCTGCACGAGCAGGAACGAGCGGCC
>JBEICS010000199.1:0-4936 GCA_040383925.1 Acidimicrobiaceae bacterium
ACCGTGGCGCTGCAGGTTGCGGCCGGCGAGTTGGGCATCGACCCGAACCGCATCGAGGTCATCGTCGACACCACCCGCGAACTCGGCTTCGGCCAGACCACCGGCTCGCGCGGCACGCTGATGGCGGCCGGTTCGGTGCAGAAGGCCTGCGCGGCTGCGCTGGCCGACGGCTGCCGCCCCGAGGTCGACTACGTGGGCGAGCACATCGTCGACTGGACCCATCACCTGGGCGACCCCGAGCACCCGAACCCCACCATCCACGCGGCCTTCGGTTACGCCGCGCAGCTGGTGCTGGTCGACCGGGCCACCGGCAGCATCGCCAAGGTGGTGGCCATCCACGACGTGGGCAAGGCGGTGAACCCGCAGCTGTGCGTCGGCCAGATCGAGGGCAGCGTGCACATGGGCCTGGGCTACGCGCTCAGCGAAGACTTCCCGTCCGACCCCGAGACCGGCTTCCCCACCAACATGACGCTGCGGTCGCTCGGCATCCTGCGCGCCAAGGACGTGCCGCCCATCGAGGTGCATCTTGTCGAGGTGCCCCAGCCCCGCTCGCCGTACGGCATCAAGGGCGTGGGCGAGATCGGGCTGGTGCCCACCGCGCCCGCGGTGGCGGCGGCGCTGCACGAACTCGACGGCGAATGGCGCAGCGTGCTGCCCATGCGTCGCGGCACCACGTCGGGCGACGACTGACCGCCGGGCCGCACGGCCGTGTACTGATACCGTCCGGCCGTGGGTGACGACGCCGCGGTGACGCCTGACGCGATACGGGCCGAGGTACGGGCTTGGGTGACCGCGAACTGGCACCCCGACCTGGCGCTGCACGACTGGCGCGAGCGGCTGCTCGCCAGCGGATGGGCGGTGCCGTCGTGGCCCGAGCGCTGGTTCGGCCGCGGCCTGCCCGAGTGGAGCGTGCCGCTGGTGCAGGCCGAGATCCTCGGCGCCGGTGCCGTGGGCATCCCTGTGGGAGGGGGCACCGGGCTCGCCGCGCCCACGATTCTCACCCACGGGCCCGATGCAGTGCGCGAGCGGTTCCTGCGGCCCATCCTCACCGGGGCCGAGACGTGGTGCCAGCTGTTCAGCGAGCCGGGCGCGGGCAGCGACCTGGCCGGCCTCAGCACCCGCGCCGAACGCGACGGCGACGAGTGGGTGGTGAACGGGCAGAAGGTGTGGAACACCAGCGCCCATCACGCCGACTTCGGCATCCTGGTGGCCCGCACCGACTGGGACGCCACCAAGCACCGTGGCCTCACCTACTTCGCCCTGCCGATGCACCAGCCCGGTGTGGAGGTGCGCCCGCTGCGCCAGATGAACCGGCACAGTTCGTTCAACGAGGTGTTCCTCACCGATGCGCGCATCCCGGCCGAGTTCGTCATCGGCGCGCCGGGCGACGGGTGGAACGTGGCGCTCACCACGCTGGCGTTCGAACGGCGGATGGGCACGCTCGGCCGCCCGCAGTACTCGGCGGCACCGGGCCGTGCGCTCGACGAGGCCCGCCACGAGGCCGACGAGTACTACCGCACCTACGCCTGGTACCCGCAGCGCGCGGGCCGGGTCGACCTGGTGCCCGAGCGGGCGGCGGCCACGGGGCGCAACACCGACCCGCTGGTGCGCCAGCAGATCGCTCGACTCGTCGAACTGCAGCGCACCGCGCAGTGGACCGCAGCCCGGGCACGGGCTGCGCAGGCGCTGGGCCGGCCCCCGGGGGCCGAGGGGTCGCTGGCGAAGCTGGCGCTCAGCGGCATCGCCCGCCAGGCCCATCGCGTGCACACCCTGCTGGCCGGCGCCGACGGCATGCTCACCGGCGCCGACAGCCCACTGGGTGGCATCATCGCCGAGATCCTCGTCAGCACGCCCGCGCAGTCCATCGCCGGCGGCACCGACGAGATCCAGCACAACATCATCGGCGAGAAGGTGCTGGGCCTGCCGCGCGAACCGTCGGTCGACAACGATCTGCCGTTCCGCTTGCTGTCGCGGAACCGCTGAGGCGGGTTACTCCTGCACGCCCTTCGGGGCCTGCTGGTTCATGAAGCCGAACATGTAGCCGGCCACCCGGCGCATCTGGATCTCCTCGGCGCCCTCGGTGATGCGGTAGCGGCGGTGGTGGCGGTAGATGTGCTCGAACGCCTTGTGGCGGCTGTAGCCGAGGCCGCCGTGCACCTGCATGGCCCGGTCGGCGGCTTCGCAGCACAGCCGGTTGGCCCAGTAGTTGCACATGCTCACCTTGTCGCTCTGGCTGAAGGCGCCGTACTTGTCCATCGCCCAGGCGGTCTTGTGGATGAGGGCGCGCAGCATCTCGCACTGGGTCTGCAACTCGACCAGCGGGAACTGGATGGCCTGGTTGCTGCTCAGCGGCTTGCCGAAGGGCTTGCGCTCTTTGGCGTACTGCACCGACTCGTCGATGCAGTACTGCGCAGCGCCGAGGCTGCTGGCGGCCTGGCGGATGCGGTTCTCGTTGAAGAAGTGCTGCACCACCTGCAGGCCGCGACCCTCGCCGCCGAAGATGGCGGCGTGGGGCACGCGCACGTCGGTGAGGCGGATGTGGGCGTGGTCGGTGGGCATGTTGAACGTCCACAGGTACTCGACCACCTCGAAGCCCGGGCTGTTCGACGGCACCAGGAACGCAGTGATGCCGTTGCCGTCGCCCGCCTTGCCGCTGGTGCGGGCCATGATCATGTCGTGTGACGCCTTGTGGATGCCGGTGTTCCACGTCTTCTCACCGTTGATGACCCACTCGTCGCCGTCGCGCACGGCGGTGGTCTCCATGTGGGTGGCGTCGGAGCCGTGGTTCGGTTCGGTGATGCCGAACGCGAAGCCGCGGCGGCCCTCGGCCAGGTCGTCGATCCACTCGGCCTTCTGCTCGTCGGTGCCGTAGTTCAGCATCAGCAGCAGACCCACGTTGTTGCCCACGATGGAGTGCTCGTTCTGCAGGTCGTTGTGCAGGCCGAGGCCCTGGCGGGCGAAGTGCTCGCGGATGATGGCCATGCCGAGGTTGGTGCCGTCCTGGCCGCCGTACTCCGTGGGCAACGGGTAGCGGTAGTGGCCGGCCGCGTCGGCGAGGCGCTTGGCCTTGTGCAGCAACTGCTCCCACTCCTCGTTGGGCAGGCCGCCGCGCTCCCAGTCGGTGCGGGCGTCTTCACGCCGGTGGTCGAAGAAGCGGATGTTGTCGTCGGCCTGTTCGAGCGGCTTGATCTCGCGTTCGATGAAGTCGTCGAGTTCGGCGAGGTAGGCGACGAGATCGGCAGGCAGGTCGAAGTCCATGCCCTGAGTGCAGCAGAAACCCTCACCCCCCAGCGAACCCTGCCGCCCCCCAGCCGCGATGAGCAACGTGCGCAGTTGCTGCGCAACTCGCTCACCGCCATCCGTTCACCCCGGGCCGCGATGAGAAACCTGCGCACTGGGTGCGCAACTCGCTCATCGCGGGCTCACTGCGGGCAAGGTGGGGTGGGGCGGGGTGGGGTGGCGGCGTCGGGCTGGCGCTGGCACGATGGGCGGCGATGAGCGCGACGACGTCAGGCCTGGTGTGCGGGCACCACCACCTCTACTCGGCACTCGCCCGTGGCATGCCGGCGCCACCCCAGCAGCCCACCGACTTCTTGTCGGTGCTCCAGCAGATCTGGTGGCGGCTCGACACGGCGCTCGACCTCGAGATGCTGCGCTGGAGCGCCATGCTCGGCGCGATGGAGGCGCTGCAGTGCGGCACCACGGCCATCATCGACCATCACGAGAGCCCCAACGCCATCGAGGGCAGCCTGAGCGTGATCGCCGATGCCTGCGCCGAGGTGGGCGTTCGTGTGAACGTGGCGTACGGCGTCACCGACCGGCACGGCCCCGACGGGGCGCGCCGAGGCCTGGCCGAGAACGAGCGCTTCCTTGCCGAGGGCGGCCGTGGCATGGTGGGCGTACACGCCGCGTTCACCTGCAGCGACGACACACTCGCAGCGGCCGCCGACCTCGCCCGGCGCCACGGGGTGGGCGTGCACGTGCACGTGGCCGAAGGGGTCGACGATGTTGCCGCCGGCGCCCGGCTCGAGCCGCTGGCGGCCGACGACTGGCTGATCGTGCACTGCGTGCACCTCGACCGGCCGCTGCCCGGCACCATTGCCCACAACCCGCGCAGCAACATGAACAACTCGGTGGGCTATGCGGCCCCCACCCGCTGGACGAACCCGGTGGTGCTGGGAACCGACGGCATCGGCGCCGACATGCTCGAGGAGTTCCGTCTCGCCTACGTGGCGCTGCGGGCGCACGACATCACCGCCTCACCCGACACCGTGTGGGGCTGGCTCGACGAGGGCTACCGCTGGTTCCCCGAAGCCCGCGCCGATCGGGTGACCTGGAACTACCCGCATGCCGACAGCGCCTGGCACGTGGCGTTCACCCCCGGGGTGCGGGCGCTCGAGGTGGTCGGCGGCGATGGCGAGGTGCTGTTGCGCGACGGCCTGCCCACCCGGGTAGATGCCACCGAGGTGCGGGCCAAGGCGGCCGAGCAGGCGGCCCGCCTCTTCGCCCTGCTCTGACGTCGTCGCAGGTGTCGATCCGGCCTCATCGCGCGAGCCGAACGGCACGTGTCGCCTCTACGATGCCCCGGTTCGTGATGAGGAGGACGCAGGTGACCCGGATTCGATCGACGTTCGCGTTGGTGCTGGCCAGTGCGGTGGTGTTTGGCGCATGTGGCGACGACGACAGTTCGTCCGACGCCAACGTTCCCGTGGTGGGCGCCACCATCAACGTGGTCGCCACCGAGCAGCCCGAGAGCCGGCTGCTGGCCGAGATCTACGCCCAGGGCCTCGAGAACGCGGGTTTCCGCATCGGCCGCAAGGACCCGGTGGCCGACCGCGCCGCTGCGTACCAGAAGCTGCTCGACGACAGTGCCCAGTTCACGCCCGAGTTCGCCAGCAGCCTGCTGTCGTTCCTGTCGGCCGAACAGGGCAAGGAG
>JBEICS010000200.1:0-4923 GCA_040383925.1 Acidimicrobiaceae bacterium
CGACCCCCGTCAGATCCTCAACTTCCTCTCGGCCGAGCACCCGCAGACTATCGCCCTGGTGGTGGCCCATGCCCACCCCGATATCGCCGCGCAGGTGGTGGGTGGTCTGTCCGAAGACGTGCAGCGCGCCGTGTCGGTGCGCATCGCCATGCTCGAACCCAGCTCGCCCGAGGTGATCGCCCAGGTGGAGGCCATGCTCGAGCGCCGACTCTCGTCGAGCGTGAAGAACCAGGAGACCAAGGTCGCCGACGGTGTGCAGACGCTGATCGAGATCCTCAACCGGTCCGACCGTGCCACCGAGCGTTCGATCTTCGAAGGCCTCGACGACCACAACGGCGAGCTGGCCGACGAAGTGCGTTCGCGCATGTTCGTGTTCGAGGACATCGTCACCCTCGACGACCGCTCGGTGCAGCTGGTGCTGCGCCAGGTGGAGGCCAAGGAACTGGCCACCGCCTTGAAGGGCGTGAAGCAAGAAGTGCGCGACAAGATCATGCGCAACATGTCGGAGCGTGCAGCGCAGAACCTCGGCGAAGAGATCACGTTGCTCGGCCCGGTGAAGATGAAGACCGTCGAAGAGTCGCAGGGTGGCATCGTGCGTGTCATCCGCGCCCTCGAAGAGAGCGGCCAGATCGTCATCACCCGCGGCGCCGACGAATACGTGAGCTGACCCGCGCGGGCCGAGACAGCACGACGGGGCGGGTGTCGGGGAATCCCCCGCGGGGCACCCACCGACCTTCGTGACTGCACCGGGAAATCCGGACGATTGCAGGCAAGGCGCACCAGGGATGGCGCCGCCAGTGTCCATGGATCGGCACCGAGCGAGAACCCCAGGAGCCCCATGTCCGTCGTCGCACCCGTGTTGAGACACGAGTTCACCGACATCCTGCAGACCGTCCGTACCGCTGCCGTGCCGCAGCGCACCGGGGCGATCAGCAAGGTGCTCGGGTTGCGCTTCGACGTCGAGGGCCTCGACCTGCCGATCGGTGCGACCGTGCGAGTGCTCGACCGCGACATCGACCTGGCGGGCGAAGTGGTGGCGGTCGGTTCCGGATCGGTCACCTGCATGCCGTTCGGCGAGGTGAAGGGCCTGCGTGTCGGCGCCCGGGTGAGTGGCTCGGAGAAGCCGTCGTCGATCGGCGTGGGCCCGCAGCTGCTCGGCCGTGTGATCGATGCCCTCGGTCGCCCGCTCGACGACAAGGGGCCGATCCCCGGTCTGGTCGACGTGGAGATCGACGGTGAGCCGCCGCACCCGCTGCGCCGCGCCAAGGTCGACCTGCCGATGTCGCTCGGTGTGCGGGCATGGGACACCCTCATCCCCGCCGGCCGTGGCCAGCGCGTGGGCGTGTTCGCCGGCTCGGGCGTGGGCAAGTCGACGCTGATGGGCATGATCGCCCGCAACACTGCGGCCGACGTGAACGTGGTGGCGCTCATCGGTGAACGTGGCCGTGAGGTGCGCGAGTTCGTCGAGAGCGACCTCGGGCCCGAGGGCCTCGCCCGCTCGGTGCTCGTGATCGCCACCTCCGACAGCCCGGCCCTGGTGCGCCTGCGTGCCGCCTTCGTGGCCACACGGATCGCCGAGTACTTCCGCGACCAGGGCAACGACGTGATGCTGATGATGGACTCGCTCACCCGGTTCTGCATGGCCCAGCGCGAGATCGGCCTGTCGGCCGGCGAGCCGCCCACCAGCCGCGGCTATCCGCCGAGCGTGTTCTCGCTGCTGCCCCGCCTGCTCGAGCGGGCAGGTGCGGCCGAGCGAGGCTCGATCACCGGGCTGTACACCGTGCTCGTCGACGGCGACGACCACAACGAGCCGATCTCCGACGCTGCCCGGTCGATCCTCGACGGCCACGTCGTGCTGTCGCGCAAACTTGCGCACGCCAACCACTATCCGGCCATCGACGTGCTGGCCTCCATCTCGCGTGTGTCGGGCGCGGTCACCACGCCCGAGCAGCGACGGCTGATGGGCGAACTGCGCCAGCTGATGGCGGCCGAGGCCGAGGCGCGCGACCTGATCGAGATCGGCGCCTATGTGCCCGGCACCAACCCGGTCGTCGACCGGGCGGTGGCGTTGCGCGAGCCGATCCGCGACTTCCTGTGCCAGTTCGTCGACGAGCACTGGAACGCGGCGCAGTCGTTCGAACGGCTGGGCAACCTGCTTGCCAGTCCGGGCAATGGCAACACCGTCGGTCGCATGGGCGGTCGGCAGTGAACCAGAAGCGGCTCGCAGCGGTACTCCGCATCCGCAATCTGCAGGAACGCAGCGCGCGTGGCGAGTTGGCCCGCACGCGGCGCGATCACCAGCACGCCGTCGCTGTCGAGCGGCGCACGTGGGAGATGATCGACGAACTCGCCGCACCAGTGGCGCGAGGCGTGAACGCCGATCATCTGGCCGGACGGCACGCCCAGGTGACCGCCGGGCTGCTGAGCACGCACCCGTTGCGGGCCGAGACCGAGCGCACGCACGAGTCGATGGATGTGGCCAAGGCCGACTGGACCATCGCTGCCCGGCGCGTCGAGGCACTCGAGCGGTTGGCCGAACGCATCGCCGAGGCCGAGAAGGCCGAGTCGGCACGCCTGGCCGGCAACGAGATCGACGACCTCGTCCTGGCGCGTCGCGGACGCGACGCCGACGCCGCCATCGCCGGAGATGCCGCATGACCGCAGTAGCAGGTATTGCCGCAGTGCAGGCTCGCATCGGCGCGATCGAGTCGCGGCTCGGTGTCGACCGCGCCCGTCAGGCGCAGATGGGTGCCGTGCCGGTGCTGACCAACCAGCTCGGCTCGAGCGTGGCGGCGATGCCCCTCGGGTATGCCGATGTGGCGGCCGGCGCAGCAGCCGGCATGGGCTCGACGACCGCTGGCACGACGATCCCCGACTTCGGATCGGTGGTGCGTCAGGTGGAACTGGGCGCGGCGCAGGCGTACGGCGCCACCGTGCCCACCGGGGCACCCGGTGCTTCGGGTGGTGTGCCGGGAGCAGATCAGGTGAACACTGCGACGCCCCACGCGGCGCTGTTCAACGAGGCCGGGGCCCGCTGGGGCATTCCACCCACCGTGCTGGCCGGTATGGCGTACGTGGAGTCGCGCTTCCGGAACGATGCGGTGAGCGAAGCGGGTGCCGTCGGCATGATGCAGTTCCTGCCCAGCACCGCCGCGTCGATGGGTGTGAACCCCTACGACCCGACCTCGGCCATCGACGGTGCGGCGCGCTACCTGCGCACCGCCCTCGACCGGTTCGGATCGCTCGACATGGCGATCGGCGCCTACAACATCGGCCCCGGTGCCATGGCCCGCGCCGGTGCTGTGAACCCCGGAACGCAAGCAGATCGATATGTGACGGCCGTTCGGGCCGCCGCAGGGAGGATGGCATGACCGCAGTCGGCACCAGCGTGGCCACGATGACCGGGTCGATCCTGTCGACGCTCGGCGACAACGGCGCGACGCGCAGCAGCGGTGCGGGATCGTCGATCGATGGCGGCTTCGAAGCGCTGTTCAGCCGCACGCTCGAGGCCGACGACTCGTCGGCAGGCACCGGCGAGCGAGCCGACACGGCCGCAGCGTCGCTCGACCGGCGAGCCGGCGCCGACCGGCAACGCGGCGTCGTGGCCGACGATCGCCGGTCGACGCGCGCCGACGAACCCACCGATCGAGTGATCGACCAGGCGGATCGTGCCGCACGGGCCGACACCACCGACGAGCCCGACGAGGCCGATCGGCCGATGCGGGCGCGGGCTGTCGGCGACTCGAACGATCCGTCAGCCGTCGCGGCGCCACTGGTGGTCGTCGCCCCGCTCGCAGTGCAGTCCGCCACGCCGACATCGTCGGATGTCGTGCCGAGCCTCGTCCCTGCAACCGTCGCGGCAGCGACGCCGGTCGATGCAGCAGCGGCCCAGACCGTCGCCACCACCGAGGCCGTCGCCCCGGCCGTGCCGGGAGCACCGGGTACACCTGCGGGCGCTTCTCCCGAAGCAACGGTCGAGTCCGGCGTTCCGCCGACCGACGCGTCGCCGGCCACCATCGAGGCGCTCGCGGCTGCGGTCGGCGAGCAGATGCCCACCTCGCTCGAGGCTGTGGCCCAGCCGACGTCGGCGGATGCCACCGCCGGGCAGCAGTCGTCGATGGCGCCGTCGACCGCCTCGCCAGGTGCATCGCCGGCAGAGGCGCCGTCGTCGCCCGGACAGCCGATGGCCCCCGTGGCCGAGTCGGCCATGTCGGCCATGTCGGGTGTGGCGCCGACGTCGACCGTACCGTCGTCGGAACCGTCGTCCGCACCGTCGACCGTGCAATCGACAGCACAGGCGGCGGCCGTTGCCGATGCCGGGCACGATGCCGGAGGCATCGATTCGGCCCGCCCCACAGCCTCGTCGACGACCACTGCGGTGGACGGCCCGTCCACCGCGACGAGCACGGGGTCGAGCACGGGGTCGAGCACAGCGTCGGGCACGGGCACGGCAGCACCTGGCGCCGGTAGCGCCTCGGGCACTGCCACCCCGACCGACACGGCCGTCACCACCACGGCGACACCCGAGCGGGTGACCGAACTGCGCCGCATGCGCGATCGTGCGGCACTCGGCGGTGTGGCAGGTGGAGCGATGAGCATCGACCTCTCCGACGAGGGCCTCGGGCCGCTCACCCTGCATGCGTTGCAGAACGCATCCGGCGTGCACCTCACGCTCGATGCCGCCGACCAAGCCACCCGCGACCTGCTCAGCCGACAGGGCACGGCGTTGCGCAACGAACTCGACGCCGGCGGCACCACGCTGGGCTCGCTCGACATCCAGCACTCCGGCCCCGGCTCGTCGGGTGAACGGGGCGCTGGCACCCAGTCGGGCCGAGCCGACCGGCCGGGCTCCCCGCTTGCGCTGCTCGACGTTTCCGCCACGAACCCTCTCGCCACAGTCAGCTCGCTACCGACCCCGTCGAC
>JBEICS010000201.1:0-4893 GCA_040383925.1 Acidimicrobiaceae bacterium
CGGTGTCGACGAACGCCGCATCGACGCCGTGGCGTGCACCGTCGGCCCCGGCCTCATCGGTGCGTTGCTGGTGGGCGTGTCGGCCGCCAAGTCGTTTGCGCTGGCGTGGGCTGTGCCGTTCATCGGAGTGAACCACCACGAGGCCCACCTCTACTCGGCCTTCCTCGAAGACCCCTCGCTGCAGTTCCCGCTGGTGGTGCTGCTGGTGTCGGGCGGGCACACGATGATCATCGAGATGCGCGACCACGGCCAGTACCGGCTCATCGGCCGCACCATCGACGACGCGGCCGGCGAGGCGTTCGACAAAGTGGCCCGCTTCCTCGGCCTCGGGTACCCGGGCGGCCCGGCCATCGACCGCGAGGCGCGCCAGGGCGACCCCGAGGCCATCGCATTCCCGCGAGCCATGCTGCACGAGGGCTACGACGTCAGCTTCAGCGGGTTGAAGACGGCCGTGATGAACCATGTGCGCAAGCACCCCGACGTGTCGTCGGTGGATGTGGCCGCATCGTTCCAGACGGCGGTGGTGGACGTGCTGGTGGCCAAGACCCGCCGCGCGGCCCGCGACGTGGGCGCCAAGGGCCTGGTGCTCGCCGGCGGTGTGGCGGCCAACTCGCTGCTGCGCGAGCGGGTGCTGCAGGCGTGCATCGACGACGGCATGCAGGCGTTCCTGCCCAGCCGCGAGATGTGCACCGACAACGCCGCCATGATCGCCTCGGCCGGCTGGTTCCGCCTGCGCAGCGACGGCCCCACGTCGATCGACATCGGCGCCTTCCCCAACCTGCGCCTCCCCCTCCTCGACGCCTGACCCCGTCGCCCGCAGCCCCCGGGGCGATGAGCGGTGTGCGCAGTAGGTGCGCAAGTTGCTCATCTCGGGGCGAGGCTGGTCCGGGGCGATGAGCGGTGTGCGCAGTAGGTGCGCAGGTTGCTCATCGCGGCGGGGGGCGGGGCGGGGAGCGGGGGCGGTACCCTCGGGGGCGTGACTGGGTTGCGGATCGGGGCGTTCGTGCCGGCGGCGCCGGTGGTGCTGGCGCCGATGGCGGGCGTCACCAACGCGCCCTTCCGCACGATGTGCCGGCGGTTCGCGCCGGGCCTGGTGTACGTGAACGAGATGGTGATGGCCACCGCCGTGGTGCACGGCAACGGCAAGACCGAGCGGATGATGACGTTCGCCGCCGACGAGCAGCCGCGCAGTCTGCAGGTGTACGGCAGCGACCCGGTGATGATCGGGGCGGCCATCCGGCGGCTGTGTGCCGAGGACCGGGTCGACCACATCGACATCAACTTCGGCTGCCCGGCCGCGAAGGTGACCCGCAAGGGCGGCGGCGCCGCGGTGCCGGCGAAGCCGAACCTGCTGCGAGCCATCGTGCGTGCCGCCGTGCAGGCCGCCTCGCCGCACGGTGTGCCGGTGACCATCAAGTTCCGCAAGGGCCTCACCGACGACCTGCTCACATTCGTCACGACGGGCCGCATCGCCGCCGAGGAGGGCGTGGCCGCCATCGCCCTGCACGCCCGCACCGCCGAGCAGCACTACGCCGGCCACGCCGACTGGGACGCGATCGGCGAACTGAAGGCGGCCGTGCCCGAGATACCGGTGCTGGGCAACGGCGACATCTGGGAGGCCGCCGACGCGGTGCGGATGATGGAGGCGACCGGCTGCGACGGGGTGGTGGTGGGTCGCGGCTGCCTCGGCCGACCGTGGCTGTTCCGCGACCTCGTCGACGCGTTGAACGGTCGGCCGGTGCAGCCGTCGCCCACCCTGGGCGAGGCCTGCGCGGTGATGGCCGAGCACGCCCGGTTGCTGATGCCGCACCTCGGCGAGCGGGTGGGCATCCGCGACTTCCGCAAGCACACCTCGTGGTATCTCACCGGGTATCCGGTGGGCGGCGAGACCCGGCGGCGGTTCAGCAACATCGACTCGATGACCGAACTGGAAGACCTCATCGCCGAGGTCGACCCCGCGCTGCGCATCGTCGAGGGCGGCGAGCGCATCCGGCGCGGTCACACCAACGGGCCCATCCGGGTGGCGCTGCCCGACGGCTACCTCGACCACCTCGACGACCTCACCGTGCCCGACGACGGTGAGGTGATGGCCCTCTCGGGTGGCTGACCGTGGGCTCGATCCCGTGCGCGTGATCCTGGCCTCGGCCTCGCCGCGTCGACGCGACCTGCTCGAGCAGATGGGCGTGGCAGCCATCGTGCGTCCGAGCGATATCGACGAGTCGGTGCTGCCGGGCGAACCGGCCGAGGACTACGTGCGCCGGTTGTCGGCCGCCAAGGCGATGGCCATCGCGGCCGACCCGACCGATCTGGTGATCGCCGCCGACACGACGGTCGACCTCGACGGGCGCATCCTCGGCAAGCCCGCCGATGCCGACGAGGCACGGGCGATGCTGCGCAGCCTGTCGGCGCGCACGCACCGGGTGCACACGGGGGTGACGCTGCGCCTCGGCCAGCGCACGGCCACCGACGTGACCACCACCCTGGTGACGTTCGCTCCCATCACCGATCATGCGCTCGAGTGGTACCTGGGCACTGGTGAGTCGTTCGACAAGGCCGGGGGCTACGCGGTGCAGGGCCAGGCGGCTGTGTTCGTTGCGTCGGTGAAGGGCAGCGTGAGCAACGTGGTGGGCCTGCCGCTCACCACGCTGGTGACGCTGGCCCGCTCACTGGGTGTCGACCACCTGCCCGGCGGCGTCGAGCAGTTCGACGCGTAGGTCGCCGAAGGCCAGTACCGGCACGGCGGTCGGCCCATCGACGGCCTGGTCGACGGCCTGGTCGACGGTCTGGTCGATGGTGCCCGCGGCGGTGGTGATCCGCAGCGTGTGCGGGCCGGGGTAGCGGCTGACGACGAGGGTGAGGTCGAGCGTCGACACGACGCCGAGCGGGTCGTCGGCGTCGGCGAACAGGTCGGACCGGCTGCACGCAGAGCCTTCTCCCGACTGCACGCAGAGCTCGGCGTCGAGGCCGACGCCGAGCGGTTCGGTGCGGACGCTCCACGGAGTGCCGTCGTCGAGCGTCCCCGTGGCGATCGGAGCCAGCGTGTCGGCCGCCGGGCCGGGCTGCACACCCTCGGCCCGCCGGGCCAGCTCCCACTCTGCGTTGCTCGCCCGGCGGAGCGACGGGAGCACCGCGACCAAGTCGGCTTCGCTGAGGGTGCTGATGGCGCTGACCCACTGGTCGTCGAACGAGAGCCAGGTGTGCGAGCGCTGGGGCGATCGGCCGACGAGCACGTTCGTGGCCCCCGGTGGGCCGACGTCGGCGACGAGCTGCTGTTCGAACTCGAGCATCGCCACCACCGGCAGCGGCCCCTCGGTGTCGTGGAGGCCGAGCCACAGCCAGCCGCCGTCGCCGTCGGTGTAGAGCGTGTAGGCGCGCACGTCGTCGACGACGGCGGTGCGGATGGGGTCCCAGTCGGTCGGGCCCGACCACACCTGGGTCATCGGTTCGAGGAACGTCGGGTCGCGGTAGACGAACCGGTCGTCGACGAGCTCCGGCCCGTTCTCGTCGATACCGATCGACGCGGCGAACCCGGCGAGTTCGTCGACGGTCGTGCCGCGGGCCTGGATGCGCACCAGCCGACCATCGCGCTGCGAGGGGGTCTCGACGGTGAGCGTGAGCACCCCGTCGCTGGCCCGCTCGACCAACGCCGTGCGGTCGTCGACGGCCACCCGCACGGCGTCGGCGACCCCCACACCGTCGAGGCCGAACGGGGTGATCGACAGGGCGTACCAGGCGCCCCGCTCGCGTGTCGACCCGGCCTGGGCCCACACCTCGCCCCACCCCGCGAAGTTCCCGAACGGCGGGCTGCTGAGCGCGCCGGCGAGCTGCCACCCGGGCGGTGGGTCGAGCACCACACCGCGCACGGGTTCATCGCCGGTCACGGCACCGTCGGGCACCAGAGGCGCCGGAACTGTCGTGGTGGCGACGGTGTCGACGGTGGTGGTCGGGTCGCCGCGCCAGGGGGCGGCCACGACGACGGCGCCGACCACGACGGCTGTCACCAGCGCGACGGCCGCGATCGTGGCTCGCCGCGAACCAGGGCGGTCGCCGTCGGGCATGGGGCTCAGGGTGTCGTCGGCCGTGGCGCCGAGGGACGATGCCGACGGACCGAAAACAGCCGGGTCGGGCGTGAGGAACTCGATGTCGCCGGGCTGGTGCCGGTCGCCGCGGCGCCGTGGTGGCGTCGGCCGGCTCACTCGGTGTCGACCATCTGTCCGGTGGCATCGACGACATCCACCGTGTACGGACCGAGCGCGTCGATGACGACGGCAGCGGCGTCGGTGAACGCCTGCTCGATCACGCCGTCGGCCGTGGTGATGCGCACCGTGTTGGCGCCCGGCGATCGCACGACCACGAGCCCGAGGTCGGGCCGGGCGAGTCGGGCGATGCGATCCTCGGTCGAGTCGAAGATGGCGAACTCGATCCTGTTCTGGCCCACACGGATCGAACCCACACGTTCGGAGGGGTCGATGGAGACCTCCCACTCGGTGCCGTCGGCGAGGGTGCCGCGACCTGCGAGTAGCGGGAACGTGGGCAGCGATGTGCGCGTGTAGTCGTCCTGAATGCGGCGCGCAGCAGACCACTCGGCGGGCGTCGCCTGCCGGGCGCTCGGTACCAGCGCCTGCAGCTCTGCGGGTTCGAGCGTGCCGATGGCGAGCAGCACCTCACCGGTGGCCGGGTCGGTCCAGCGAGCGATCGAGCCGGTGTCCATCATTCCGATGTCGGTGGTGCCGATGACGAGGTCGTCGGGCAGCGCCGACGACCGGCTGAGCACGCCTTCGGGAGACAGGGGAACCGGGGTGAATCCCCACGGACCGGAGGTGTCGTCGACCAGGACGGGTTCGAGCGTGCCGACGGCGAGCAGCACCTCGCCGGTGGCCGGGTCGGTCCATC
>JBEICS010000202.1:0-4891 GCA_040383925.1 Acidimicrobiaceae bacterium
CTGATGGACCTGCAACGCCAGGCCTATCGCAGCCGCGGGTTCGGCGACTTCTGGCAGCACATGCTGGTGGCCGAGGGCGCCGTCGATCTGGCGGTCGACGCCGTCGGCCTGATGCCCTACGACCTCGCCGCGGTGATGGTGGTGGTGGAAGAGGCCGGCGGCACGTTCACCGACCGCCACGGGGCGCGCACATTCGAAAGCGACACGGCCATCAGCTCGAACGGCCTGTTGCACCACCACACCGCTCCACTCGCCTGACACCCGGCTGGCCCCGGCTGGCCCCGGCTGGCCCCGGCCGCCTGACCCCGCCCGCCTGACCCCGCCCGCCTGATCACGCCGCGATGAGCAACCTGCGCACAGGCTGCGCATCCTGCTCATGGCACCGGGTCGATGTGCGAAAGAATCCGTCCGTGCGCGGACAGGTGTGGGACATGTCGGACTTCGACGCTGCCGACCCCTCGCGCCGGGATCGCTTCAGCACCATCTTCTCGCTCACCTACGAACCGCTGCAACGCTACGTGCGCCGCCGCGGCGGTGGTGCCGACACCGACGACATCGTCGCCGAGGCGCTCACGGTGGTGTGGCGCCGCCTCGACGACGTGCCCGCCGACGCCGCACTGCCGTGGACGATCGGTGTCGCCCGCCGCTGTCTGGCGAACCACCGTCGCACCGAACAGCGCCGCACCACGTTGGTCGAGCGGGCCGCCGCACACCTGGTCGAGCCCGCCGACACCGTCGACGACGAACTCGACCTCGCGATGGGTCGACTCGACGCCGACCAGCGCGAGCTGCTGCACCTGTGGGCCTGGGAGGGCTTCGCGCCCCGCGAGATCGCCGTCGTGCTGGGCATCACGGCGAACGCCGCGAGCATCCGCCTGCACCGTGCTCGCCGCGATCTGGCGGCGCTGCTGCCGACCCGAAAGAACGCCACCGTGGGTGGACACACCGACAGCGGAACGACCGAGGAGGAACGGTGAACGACGACGAGCTCTTCAACCGATTGCGAGCAGCCGACCCCTACCCCGATGCGGTCGTTCTCCAGCCCGCGCACAGCGCTCGGGCACTCAGCCTGAAGGAGACGATCATGACCATCGACGTCGAGTCACCGGCCACGGCCGACGATGTCATCACCCCCGACCACGCACCCGGTACCACCCGCTTCGGTGGCCGCCGCCCGCGACGCGGCTGGCTTGCCGGTGCCGGACTGGCAGCCGCTGCCGCGATCGCCGCGGTGGTCGTGCTCCCGGGGCCCGGCAGCACGGGCAACAGCTTCGCCTGGTCGCCCACCCCGCAGGCCGCCACCACCTCCGATGCCGACGCCGCCCGCCAGACCTGCACGACGGCCCTCGATGCGTCGGTGGCCGACGGAGCAGCTGCCGCTGCGGCCGACGGGTCGCGGACCGACCAGGCAGCACCCGCAGTCCCCGTCCCCATCGAACTGCCCCCGCTGACGGCACTCGACCTCCGCGGCGGGAGCGGCGTAGCCGTGTTCAGCGACGGCGCCACGATGGGGGTGTGCATGGTGCTCGCCGCCGACGGCGGGTTCGAGTTCGGTGGTTCCACCCTGTTCGACCTGCCCACCGAGCAACCGACCGATCTGGCCGTCAGCAGCTTCATGTCGACCGCGCTGGGCACCGATCGGGCGGTCAGCCTCGTCGTCGGTACCGCCGGCACGGCTGATCGAGTGGAGGTGAGCGTGCCCGGGCTCGATCCCATCACCGCCACGCTGAGCGACGGACAGTTCGCCGCCTGGTGGCCCGCCACCGACGCGTCGCCGGTCGCCATCCGCTCGCTTGCTGCCGACGGCACGGTGCTCGCCGAGCAGATGCTCGACACGGCTGCGGGAGGCAAGGTGGCCGAGCCGACCGACCGGACCCCCGCTCCCTGACACCGGCCCCCTGACACCGGCCCCCGCCCGCGATGAGCACCCTGCGCAGCTGTTGCGCAGGGTGCTCATCGCGTTGGCCGACCGTGGGCGCGCGAGACTGAGGGTCATGCACGAGCTCGTCATCCGCAACGGACTCCTCGTCGACGGCAGCGGCGCACCGGCCCGACCCGCCGACGTCGTGGTCGACGCCGGCCGCATCACCGCCGTCGAGCCAGCCGGCAGCGGGACCGCGGCCGAGCGCTCGCTCGACGCCGACGGTCGACTGGTCACACCCGGGTTCGTCGACATCCACACCCACTACGACGCCCAGGCGAGCTGGGACCCCTACCTCACCCCATCGAGCTGGCACGGGGTGACCACGGTGGTGATGGGCAACTGCGGTGTCGGCTTCGCCCCGGCCGCACCCGACCGGCACGACTGGTTGATCGCCCTGATGGAAGGTGTGGAAGACATCCCCGGCAGTGCCCTCACCGAAGGCATCACCTGGGAGTGGACGAGCTTCCCCCAGTACCTCGACTCGCTCGACGCGAAGCGGTATGCGATCGACCTCGGCGCACAGATCGCCCACGGCCCACTGCGCGGCTATGTGATGGGCGACCGCGGCGCCGCCAACGAGGTGGCCACCGACGACGACATCGTCGCCATGGCCGCGATGGTGGAGGAAGCCCTCGGCGCGGGAGCGCTCGGCTTCAGCACCAGCCGCACCCCGCTGCACCGCTCGCGCGACGGCGAGTTGGTGCCGGGCACGCACGCCGACGAGCGCGAACTGCTGGGTATCGGCCAGGCCATCCGCCGCGCCGGCCACGGTGTGTTCCAGTTCTCGCCCGAGCACGTGCGCGTGCCGGTGGAGGAATGGCCGTGGATGCGCCGGCTCGCAGCGCTGACGGGGCAGCCGGTGAGCGTGAACCTCAGCCAGCCCGACCAGGCCCCCGACCTGTGGCGCGAGGTGTTGGAGCTGCTCGACCAGGCGCACGCCGACGGCCTGCCGATGTACGCCCAGGTCGCCGGGCGCACCATCGGCATCCTCTACTGCCTGCAGGGCAGCGTGCACCCGTTGATGTTCCACCCGGCCTACGCCGAGGTGGGCCACCTCCCGCTCGCCGAACGCCTCGCCGCCCTGGGCGACCCCGAGCGGCGCCGCCGCATCGTGCACGACCTGCCCGACGACGGCGGACTGTTCCGCAAGGTGCTGCTCGACAACGCCCACAAGGTGTGGCCGGTGGCCGACGGGGCGATCGACTACGAGCCGTCGCGCGACGAGTCGGTGCGGGCCATCGCCGACCGGCTCGGGGTGCCGGTCACCCAGGTGGTGCTCGACCAACTGCTGGCCCACGACGGCAACGGCATGCTGTACGCGCCGTTCTTCAACTACGGCTACGGCGACCTGTCGATGAGCTATGAGGCCGCCCAGCACCCGCACACCCGCATGGGCCTCAGCGATGCCGGCGCGCACTGCGGTGCCATCTGCGACGGTGGCACGCCCACGTTCATGCTCACCCACTGGACCCGCGATCGCACCCGCGGCCCACTGCTGCCGCTCGAGTACATCGTCCATCGCCAGACCCGCCAGACCGCCGAGCTGTATGGCCTCGGCGACCGCGGCCTCGTCGCCCCGGGCATGCGGGCCGACCTGAACCTCATCGACTACGAGGCCCTCACCTTCGATGCACCACGGATGGCGTTCGACCTGCCCGCCGGCGGACGACGCCTGGTGCAGCGCGGTATCGGCTACGCAGCCACGTTCGTCGCCGGTGTGCAGACCGTCGACCACGACGAGTTCACCGGCGAGTTGCCCGGCCGCCTGGTACGCGGCCCCCGCTGACCAAGCGTCGCCTTCCTCACAGTCGACCGACCGATCAGTCGAGGGAGTCGTCGACGAGGGTGGGGCCGACGATGAAGCAGAACTCGTTGCCCTCCGGGTCGGCCATCACCTGGAAGCCACCGACCGGGTCGGGTCGGGGCACACCGATGCGGGTTGCGCCGAGCACCTCGGCCGCGGCGGCCGCCACATCGAGGTCGTCGACCCGCACGTCGAGATGCACCCGGTTCTTCACCGCCTTGTGCTCGGGCACCTCCTGGAACGACACGGTGATGCCGGTGGGCGGATACAGGGCCACCCACTCGCGACTCTGACGCTGGATCGTGCCACCGAGCACGCCCTGCCAGAACTCGGCGAGCCGTATCGTGTCGTGGCAGTCGATGACCACCTCGTCGAGATGCCCGATCATGCCGGGCCGTCGCTGCAGGTCTCGCCGAGCGAGCGTTCGGCGCGACCGAAGATGAACCAGTGGTCGAGATAGGCATTCGGGTCGACCGACCAACCGTAGGCGCTCACCTCGTCGGCCGTACGCCGACCGAGGCGGCCACGGAACCACTGCAGATCGCTGGCGTTCACCGTCGCTGCGGGGAGGCCGGCCTCGGCGACGGCCTCGTCGAAACCCTCGCGCAGCAGAGGCGTCATCCAGGTGAGGAACTCGGCCGGCAGATCGACCGGCCGGCCGAGCGCGTTCAGCAGGTCGGCCTCGTGGGTGTGGATGTCGAGCACCGCCCGGAACGCCGACGCGCCATCGGGTGTCGACAGGAACCATTCGATCCGGGGTGCGTACTCGGTCCACATCGCCACCAGGTCGGCCACGCTCTTGGTGCGGCCCCGTTCCACCTGGGCGGCCGTCCACGGATCGGTGGTCACCCCCTCCATGTTGCCGGTGTGCACGTCTTCGGTCACCCCGGCCAGGTGCGCCACCACGTCGTGCACGTCCCACAGCGGCGTCGCCGGCACGGGCACCACACCGATCTCGTCGCTCACCAACGCACTGATCCGCACTCGTGCGGCGCGGTACATCTCACCCAGGTCTGCAGTCATTCCCGAAGACTAGGTCGGAGCCCGCGGCACGATCGCCTAGCCTGGCGAAGCGATATGTCCGATCAGCCCCAGCCCGCCACTGTCGCCATCACCGCCGGCCGCCGAGCCAGCGGCACGTCGCTGGCGCCCGCGCTGTGGGC
>JBEICS010000203.1:0-4869 GCA_040383925.1 Acidimicrobiaceae bacterium
CCAGCGCCTCCTGCGAGGTGTCGATGAAGCGCTGCAACGTGGCCGCCGCAGCCCCCGAGTCGATGCTCTCCGCCGCCAGGGCCACACCCTCCTCCAGCGACTGCGCCCTGCCCGCCACCACCAGCGCGGCACCGGCGTTCAACACGACGATGTTGCGGTGCGGGCCGTGCTGCCCGGTCACCATCCGCCTGACCGCCTCGGCGTTCTCGGCCGGCTCGCCGCCGACGAGCTCGGCCATGATGGCCGGGGCCAGCCCCAGCGCCACCGGGTCGACGGTGAAGCTGCGCACCTGATCGTCCTCGAGAGCCAGCACCGTGGAGGTGCCTGTGGTGGTGAGTTCGTCGAGCCCGTTGCCGTGCACGACCCAGGCCTTGATCGAGCCGTGGATGCGCAACGACGCCAGCATGCGCTCGGCCGCCGACGGGTTGGCGACGCCGATGAGCTGGCGACGCACCCGGCCCGGGTTGGCCATCGGGCCGAGCAGGTTGAACACCGTGGGTATACCGATCTCTTTCCGGCTCGGCGCGGCGAAGCGGAATGCCGGGTGATAACTCGGTGCCAGGCAGAAGCCGATACCGGCCCGTTCGATACAGCGCAGCACGCCGGCCGGCGGCAGATCGACTGCCACGCCGAGCGCCTCGAGCACATCGGCGGTACCGCACTTCGACGACGCAGCGCGAGCACCGTGCTTGCACACCGGTACGCCCGCGCCCGCCGTGACGATGGCCGACATCGTGCTGACGTTGATCGAGTGGCTGCGGTCGCCGCCGGTGCCCACGATGTCGACCGCCGTGTCGCGGAGATGCTCGGACAACGGCACCACCGTGGCAGCCTCGAGCACGGCGTCGAGCAGACCCGACAGTTCTTCGGGCGTCTCGCCCTTGGCTCGCAAGGCGACGACGAAACCGATGAGCTGCGCGGCCGTCGCCTCGCCCGCCAGGATGGTGCGCATCGCATCGCGGGCTTCGGCCACATCGAGGTCGTGCCGGTCGAGCAGCCGCGTCAGCAGCGCCGGCCAGCCGCCGTGTCGTTCGAGGAGTTCGCTCATCGCGACGAGGCTAGGGCACGGCCCACCCGGCGCGACGGGTGATCAGGCAGTGCGACGCCGTTGGCGGATGATGCGCCGCCGCTCGCGTTCGGTGGCTCCACCCCACACACCCTGCTTCTCGCGAATGGAGAGCGCGTGCTCGAGACATGCGACACGCACCTTGCAGCCTGCGCACACGCTCTTGGCCTCTTCGGCCGCCTCTTCGTCTTCGGGATAGAAGATGCTCGGTTCGAGCCCCAGGCACGCCCCCAATTGGCGCCAGGAGATCTCCTTGACAGACACGACGTTCGCCCCCAGGTCTCGCGGTGTTCGTTCGGCGACAGCACCGAACAGGGGGAAATCTAGAGTCATCCGGCCCGCTGCGCCAGAGTCATTTTGTGACGATTCCGCGCGCACGCGATGTCGCTGCCAGGGATGATCCTCGCCGGCGTGTCGCCAGCGGCATGTTCAGGGCAACAGATCGCCGCGGAGTTCAGCCACCGTGGAAGGCAGCAACTCGACCGCCTCGAGGTACTCGGGATGATCGACCGTGAGCAACACCTCGCCGTCGAATGCCGCCACCTGTGCAGGAGTGAATTCGAACCGCACGTAGTGCACCGCGGCCGTGACATCGGTGCGGGTGAGCTGAGCTTCGTGCTGGGCCTCGGTGATGGACCGCACCTGCGAGCCGTCGGGCAAACGGAACACCAGACTGCGCTCGACGCCCACCAGTTTGGGCAGCCACTCGCGCATCTGTGCGTCGGTGGTGAGTTCGATGAACATCGTGGCGCACAGTTGGCCGGGCTCGGGCACCATCGGGTTGTAGATGTCGAGTTCTTCCTGGATGGCCTCGTCGGTGACGAGCTTCTCCACCCGGGCCATCTCCTGGATCTGATGACGCACCGTGGTGCTGTTCTCGAACATCACCGTCACCAGCGTGCCGAGCGCGATGCGGCGACGCTCCTTCAGGGCGATCACCTCGGCGCGCAGCGCGTCGCGCTGGCGTTCGTAGGCGCGGACATCGACGATGTCGTCGAGCGTGAGCTTGCGAGACATGGGGGTCTCCTCGGTTGTGCCGGGCGGGCCCGGGCTTCAGCGTGGGGGTTTCAGCGTGGGGGTTCGGGAGCGATCCCGTAGGCGCGGGCCACCATCTGCAGCGGGTGCATCGGGGTCTCGCCCGTCTGCTCGGCGATGGCAGTGTTGGCCAGGTGACAGTCGCCGGCGACGGCGTCGCCGTTGGCCCGGCGGATCTCGTCGCCCAACTTCTCGGCGATGGGCATCGACAGGTGCGCGTTCTCGGCCCGCAGACCCCACATGCCGTCGATACCGCTGCACTGCTGCACCAACTTCACCTTGGCGCCGGTGAGCTTCATCAGGTCGCGGCTCTTCAGGCCGATGTTCTGGGCCTTGAGGTGGCACGGCACGTGGTAGGTGACGGTCTCGGGCACGTCGCCGGTGAACTCGGTGTCGAGCGTGGTGCCCTCGGCCTTGTGCACCTTCATCAGGTACTCGGCGGCGTCGAAGGTGTGCTCGCTCACCAGTTGGGCGTCGGCCCCGCCGACGTAGTCGACGTAGTCCTTCTTCAGCACGTAGCCGCACGTCGGTTGGGGCACGACGATGTCCTTGCCCTGGCGCACCGACGCGGCGAGCGCCTTCACGTTCTTCTCGGCGATCTTGGTGAACTGGTCGAGGTCGCCGCTGTGCAGGAACGGTGCACCGCAGCACGAGGCGCCGTCGGCCAGCGAGCACTCGATGCCGTTGCGCTCGTACACCTTCACCAGGTCTTGCCCGATATCGGTCTTCTGGTATTCCACGAGGCAGGTGGGGAACACGGCAACGCGGCCCTGGCGCTTGTTGATGCGCACGCGCGGCCGCTTCGCGAACCAGGTGCTGAACCGCTGCCGGGCATACGGCGGCAGGAGGCGCACGCTCGACACGCCTGCGGTCTTTTCGACCATCTTGCGCACCAGCGAACCGGGCTTCGCGGCGACCACCTTGTTCGCCACCGGCGCGGCGGCCGTGGCGACCTTGCCCATCAGGTCGGTACGCCCCATCACCTCGGTGGTGAGGCGATCGCGCACACCGATCTGCTTGTGCTCGTGGCGCATCGCATCAGCGCGCAGCATGAGGCGTGGGAAGTCGAGCGCCCACTCGTGCAGGTCGGGGATGTACGGGCAGTTGATGTAGCAGAGCTTGCACTGGAAGCACTCGTCGATGACCTGGTCCTGCTGGGCCGGGGTGAGGCGGCCTGCGTCCTGGTCGTCGTGACGGTCGATGAACTCGAACAGTGTCGGGAACGAGGTGCAGAACTTGAAGCAGAGGCGACACCCGTGACAGAGGTCGTAGACGCGCGTGAGTTCCTCGCGGACGTCGGCCTCGTCGAGGTACAGGGGGTGCTTGGGGTCGTAGATGGTGCTCATGGCGAATGCAGCCTCGCGCGGGTCGGCCGGTACGACCGACCCGCGCGACGGGCCGAAGGGTTGGTCAGCTGAGCGACTCGAGGCCCTGGGCGAAGCGGCCGGCGTGGCTCTTCTCGGCGCGGGCGAGGGTCTCGAACCAGTCGGCGATCTCGGCGAAGCCTTCCTCGCGGGCCGTCTTGGCGAAGCCCGGGTACATCTGGGTGTACTCGTAGGTCTCGCCGGCGATCGAGGCCTTGAAGTTGTCCTCGGTCTCGCCGATGGGCTCGCCCGTGGCCGGGTCGCCCACCTGGGCGAGGAACTCGAGGTGACCGTGCGCGTGGCCGGTCTCGCCCTCGGCGACCGAGCGGAACAGCGCCGCGGCGTCGGGGTAGCCCTCGACGTCGGCCTTCTGGGCGAACCACAGGTAGCGGCGGTTGGCCTGGCTCTCGCCGGCGAAGGCTTCCTTCAGGTTCTCGTGGGTCTTGGTGCCGTGCAGGCTCATGATGGGGTTGCTCCTTGTTCTGAGGGTTGTGAGGGTTGTGAGGGTTGATGGAGGCAGACGGTCAGTCGGCTGCGGCGCAGGTGCCGCACCGACCGTGGAACACGACGGTGGTCGAGTCGATGTGGAAGTCGGCCACGGCTTCGCCGGAGACGCCCGGGCCGAGCGGCAGGTGCACGTCGCGCACCGCGCCGCATGCGTCGCACACGAGGTGTTGGTGGTCGGAGAGGTTCGGATCGAACCGCGCCGAGCCGGGCACGAAGTCGATCTGCTGCAGTTCGCCCAGGGTGACCAGATCGTTGAGGGTCTGGTAGACGGTGCGCAGCGAGATACCCGGCATCTGCTCGCTCGCGGCGAGGAAGAGCGCTTCGGCCGAGGGGTGGGTGGTGTTGCCGTGCAACAGACGGAACAGCAGATGGCGCTGGGGCGTGAGCTTCAGCCCACGTGCCCGGAACGCCTCGGCGAGTTCGGTCGGAGAGTGCACGCCGGCACCGTACGCCGATCGAGCACCCATCCGCAAGTTGTGCGAATCTGCAATCGATGCAGATACCGCGGGAACCACACCTCCGTAGGATGGGCCGCGTGACCACCACCGCCACCCCGTTCGATCGCGCCCACATGCTGAGCCGCCTCGAGCACGAGGAGTTCGACGTCGTGGTGGTGGGTGGTGGCATCACCGGGGTGGGCGTGGCACTCGACGCCGCTACCCGCGGCCTGCGCACCGCCCTGGTCGAGTCGCACGACTTCGCCTGGGGCACCTCGTCGAAGAGCTCGAAACTGGTGCACGGCGGCCTGCGCTACCTGCAGCAGGGCGAGGTGCGACTGGTGTACGAGGCGCTGCGCGAGCGCCAGCGACTGCGCCACAACGCCCCCCATCTGGTGGGTGTGATGCCGTTCATGATCCCCATCCTCGGCCGGCCCACCAAGCCGGGCGAGGCCGACAC
>JBEICS010000204.1:0-4849 GCA_040383925.1 Acidimicrobiaceae bacterium
GGAGGGACGGATGTTCCTCGGCATCGGCGTCGGCGCCGGCCTCGAGCAGGTGGGCATCTCCTACCCCCGTCCCGTCGCTGCGCTGCGCGAGGCGATCACGGTCATCGGAGCCCTGCTGCGCGGCGAGACCGTCTCGTTCCAGGGCGACACCGTCACGGTCGACGCAGCCCGCATGGTGGGCCCGGTTGCGGCGGTGCCCATCTCCATCGGTACCCGCAGCCCGCAGGTGATGCGCCTCGCGGGCGAACTCGCCGACATCGCACTGGTGGGGGCGCGCAGCATCGACGCCGGCATTGCCGCCGCGTACCGCGGGTGGCTCGCCGAGGGCGCTGCCCGGGTGGGCCGCTCGGTCGACGACATCGACGTGGCGCCGCGTCTCACGCTGTGCATCTCGGCCGACGGGCATCGGGCGCGCAGCAGCATGAAGCGGTACGCCGCGCACTATGTGGCGCTCATCCGCCCGGCCGACCTGCGCGAGCGCGACGGCGGCCGCTGGCTGAGCGAGGTGGAGGCTGCGCTGGCCCGTTCACGCGGCTGGTACTTCGACCACGACCGTGTCGACGATCCTGAGATCGACCGCCTCATCGACGACGACATCGTGCGCCGCTTCGCCATCGCCGGCACCCCTGAGGAGTGTGTGGAGCTGACCCGTGCGGTGCTCGACCTGGGCTTCACCTCGGCCAGCTTCAACCTCGCCGCACCCCGCAGCGAGTCGATGTACGCCGGCCTGCGCGAGACGCTCGAGCACGCCGGCGACTTCCTCACCGCGCTGCGCTGACCACCCGAGTCCCCGCTCACCGCCCGAGGGTTGTTCGAGCAGCCGGGTGTACAAACAACCCTCGGTACCTCGCAGCTAGTCGAGCCGCTGCACCCGGCGACGGTGGTCGGAGTGATTGTCGCCGTCGATGCCTGACGATCGCGTGCCCGTGATCTCGTTCACCTTCGTGTCGCGCCCGGTGACCGGTTGTGCTTCGATGCGCGTCTCGCGTTCGAAGCTGTGCGATTTGCCGGTGTTGCGGTAGTACTGCCACAGCCCGTAGTAGAGGGCGCCACCTCCGGCAGGCCCCAGGGCGAGCAGCCACACCGGAGGTCCGTCCTGGCTGCTCGCGACGATCGCCGACGACGACCACTCCCACAGCGTGATGGCGATCATGCCGACGCCGCCAGGACTGCAAGGACGAGGCCGTCGATGAACGTGCCCGCAGTGAGGGCAGCGGCGAGCAGTCTGCCCCGCGACACCGGAACGCTGCCCATCACCTCGCCCGTCCGGCCGTTCACCGCGATGTAGTGCACCATCGGTCTGCCGCCTTCGGGGTGGTAGTACGAGTAGAGCCACACCGGCAGGTACATCGCGACCCAGCGCGTGCCGTGCACCTCGATCCGCTCTCGCTCCCACCGCACGCCACGGTCGTAGCCCCCGATGCTCGCCTCGATCCGCGAGCGGGCGATCGACAGCAGTTGGTCCTCCAGTTCGGGTGCCATGTGAGCGACGTCCTGGTTGCGCTTCTCCGAGGTGAACCCGGTGAGGTAACTCGCATTCCACTTCACCGCGTTCTCGGTGTCGAACGGCAGGATCGTGTTGATGACGTTGTTGGTGTTGATCGCCGCGTTCATCGCCGCACGCTCCGCCGACGCCTCGAGCGTCAGGTCGTCGACGGTGAAGTCGACATGTCGTTGCACCTGGTAGACGTCGGCGTCGTAGACGGTGACCTGGTTGTTGCCGGAACCACGGGTGTAGCGCCGTGTCTCGACCTCGCCGACTCCTGCCACGTCGGCGCTCGCCTTGCTGTCGATCACCATGTACGGCATGTAGACACCGACCACGTTCTCAGGGGTGAACTCGCGCACGAACGTTCGGTCCGCGAACATGCGTCGCTTGCCGGCGAACTCGCTGATCTTGGCCACCGCCTCGTCATGCGTGACCGAGAACGGCAACACAGCGTCAGGCACCGCACCGTTGGGCACCTGCTCGTTCACCGTCAGCACGTGGCGGCACCAGTGGCAGCGGGCGCCCATCTGCTCAGCGGTGTTCACCACCACTTCGGCGCCACAACCATCGCACTTCATCGTGACCAGCGCGTCGACATCGGCGGCGATGTCGGAGGCGCCCGAGCCGATGGTGGTGCCCTGCAGCGTCGTCAGGTCGCCGGTGGCGATCACCTCGTCGAGGCGGGCCTCGGCCCATTCGTGCCGGCAGAACAAGCAGACGAGCATGCCCACCGAGGGGCGCAACTTGATGTCGGTCGCCCCGCACTTGGGACAGCGATTGACCCCGTCGTCGAGTCGTTCGTTGCGGGTATCGATGACGGGGCCGGGAGCCGTTGGAGTGGTCGTCATCTCCGGGGGCGGGGGCGGCGGTACCGGACCATCGCCCGGACTGCTCGGGGGAGGAAGGGTCGTCATCGCCGCGTGCGAAGGTGCAGCCTCAGAGTCCGAGCACCTTGTTCTTGGCAGCGTCGTAATCCTCTTGGGTGATCAGGCCGGCGTCGAGCATCTCCTTGAACTTCGCCAGCTTGGCAACCGGATCCTCGGCTGCAGGCGCCGCCGGCGCGACGGGAGGAGGCGGCGGGGGCGGCGTACCGGGCGCCGGGGGCGGGGTGCTCTGGCCACCGATACCGGGCACCGGCTGCTGCAGACCACCGAGGCCGGTTGCCCCGGCTGCCATGCCGAGACCGACCAGGCCGGCACCACCGCTGTTCTCACCCGCAGCCTCGAAACCCGCGGCAACCGATGCCTGCAGGTTCGAGTTGCCCCGAGCACCCGACAGTGCGTCGGCGCGCTGGACGTTGCGGAGCAGTTCGCGGGTCGCTTCGTCGTATTCGATCGCGATGATCGCGGTCGACACGATCTCGAGACCCCGTGCGGTGCTCCACTGGTAGTTCTGCTCGACAGCGTCCGACAGGCTCTTCGCGAACCCGATCGAGTCCTGCTGGATCTTGGTGATGCGATTGCCCTTCGATGGGTCGTTGGTGTACATCGAGAACGCCGGCGCCAGCGAGCCGACCACTTCGTTGAACAGTTGCGAGGCACCGTCGTTGTCGAGGTCGGTGAAGTCGAACACCTGGCCCGGCTCGAGGTACTTCGCCGGAACCCACGCCTTGATGAACAGCAGGGGGTCGACGATCTTGATCGTGTAGGTGCCGCGGGTGACCGCTCCGACCTGGGCGTTCATGTAGGCGTCGTCCCAGTAGATCTCCGACTGGGTACCGAACCGGTTGTTCGGCAGTTCCTTCAATGCCACGAAGAAGGCACGCTGCTGCGAACCCGGGCGACCTCCGAACTTGAAGCGCTCCCACGAGGTCTTGATCAGCGGGCTGAGAATGCCGTCACCGGCGAAGATCGACTTCGAGTCCTGCTCGTCGCTGTTCCACACGTAGGCGCCGGCCTCGGCGGCCAGACCCGTGATCGCGCCCTGTTCCATCAGCACGAGGCCGTAGCCCTCGGGCACGATGATGCGACTGCCGTTCGAGATCACCCCGTCGGAGCCGCGGGTGTTCGATCCACGCCCTGCGTTCTGGCCGCGGGGCACGGCCGCGAACAATGCGGCCGTGGGCGGTAGCCCTTCGGGAACCGTGTAGAAGTCTTTCCACTGATCGGCCAGTGCGCCGCCGATCGAGCCGAGTGCCGCCTGAATGAGCCCCATGGTTCACATCCCTTCTCCACGTCGGTGGTGAAGGCGCCAGTCTACCGAGCAGGCGTTGGCGCCCGGGGCAGGGTCGCTGCCTCCCTGACGCGGCGTGGTTCAGCGGGCGTCGAGCTCGGCGATGTACTGCTGGAGCTTGCCGATGGCGGGCCCGGCGAACTCGAAGGCCACGGCGATCACCTCGTCCGGCGGCGGGGCCGTGCTGCTGAAGCCATCGAGCCGCGACTCGGCCAGCCACTGCTGCAGCGCTGGGTCGGCGCTCCACTGGAACGTGTTCATCGCGTTGCCGAACATGGTGCGCAGCCAGTCGGTGTCGCTGTCGGGGTGGGGCACCACGCCACACAACTGGTTCTTGCGGTCGATGCTGTCGTAAGCAGCCTCGACGTGAGCGATGAAGGCGGCGCTGAACACCTGCTGGCAGTGCCGCACCGTCTGCAGTGTCAACCGTCCCTCTTCGAACACCGGTTTCGCCGGACGCCGCTCGAGGCCGTCGGCCGTGCAGTCGATGTGCACCGTGCCGAGCGTCGTCGACACCTCTCCCCCATCGAGGACGATGCGATCAGCGTCGATCCGTTGAACGCGGCCCATCCTGATCACGTTCGTGATGCGCCGCAGTTGCTCGAGTTCGGCGCGGGTCACCGTCGAGCACCGGTACATCGTGGGTCGCACCGAGGTGTCGACCCGCAGCAGCAGACCCGCTGCTTCGAGGCGGTCGAACAGGTCGTCGATCGATGTCGACTGGGCGACCTGCCGGAACTGCTCGGCGAAACCGACTGCCGTTCTGGAGAAGAACTCGCCAGGTTGGATCTTCGCCCGGTCGAGGTACCACGAGTCGCGCGGCATGATCCACGAGATCTCGTTGGGGTCCACCCCGTTGGCGAGCAGCCACAGGCAGGCGTCGGCACCGGTCTTGCCGGCGCCCACGACCACGTATCCGTCGGCGGGACGGGCGATCGTCGGGAGGTCGTTCGGCGGGATGCAGCGCACACCGGGCGCAACGTCGTACACCGGAGGCCGCACGGAGGGAACGGTGACATTCATGTAGGTGGCGTCGACGATCGTGGCCGACGGTGCGATCTGGAACCGCTGGCCCGACACGCGTGACACGAAGCCTCGCCCGCCGTCGCTCTCGCTGTAGTCGCACATCGGGAAGTACTGGACACGGCCTGACGGGAGGAACTGCCGATGCATCACGTGGTCGTAGTA
>JBEICS010000205.1:0-4835 GCA_040383925.1 Acidimicrobiaceae bacterium
GGCAGCAGGCGGCGGGCCTTCAGCTCAACCAGGGTGGAGGCGATCATGAGGAACTCGGTGGCCACATCGAGGTCGATGGCCTGCATCCGCTCGACCTCGACCAGATAGGCGTCGACGATGCGGGCCAGCGGCACCTCGTAGAGGTCGACCTGCTCTTTCAGGATGAGATGGAGCAACAGGTCGAACGGTCCCTCGTAGACAGGGGTGGCGACCTCGAACGACATGGCTCAAAACTACCCCCGACGGACCACGGCGAGTCGATAGCGTTGCCCGCCGTGACCAGAGTGCTGTCCTGCATCCAACCCACCGGCGACGTCCACCTGGGCAATTACCTCGGGGCGCTGCGGAACTGGGTGTCGGGCCAGTACGAGTGCGACGCCTTCCACGGCATCGTCGACCTCCATGCGCTCACCATCACCGACCGGCCCGGCGTCCTGGGCGACGCCACCGTCACCCTGGCTGCGATGCTCTTCGCCGTCGGCCTCGAGCCCGAGCAGGCCACCGTGTTCGTCCAGAGCCACGTGCCCGAGCACTCACAGCTCGCCTGGGTGATGGAGTGCACGGTCAGCTACGGCGAACTCAGCCGGATGACCCAGTTCAAGGACAAGTCGGCCAAGCGCGAGGGCGAGTTCATCTCGGCCGGGCTGTTCACCTACCCGGCGCTGCAGGCAGCCGACATCCTCCTGTACGACGCCGACGAGGTGCCGGTGGGCGACGACCAGCGCCAGCATGTCGAGATCACCCGCGACATCGCCATCCGCTTCAACACCCGCTTCGGCGACACGTTCACCGTGCCCAAGGCCGTGCACCCCAAGGCCGGTGCCCGGGTGATGGACCTGCAGGACCCCACCTCGAAGATGTCGAAGTCGGCGGGCAGCGACGCCGGCCTGGTGTACCTGCTCGACGACCCCGCCGCCATCGCCAAGAAGTTCAAGCGGGCCGTCACCGACAGCGACAGCGAGGTGCGCTACGACCGGGCCGAGAAGCCGGGCGTGTCGAATCTGCTCGACATCCTGTCGGCCTGCACGGGCGACTCACCCGAGGTGCTGGCCGGTCGCTACACCCAGTACGGCCCGCTGAAGGGCGACACCGGCGAGGCCGTGGTGGAACTGGTGCGCCCCATCCAGGCCCGCTACCACGAGCTGATGGACGACCGTGGCGAACTCACCCGCCTGCTGCGAGTGGGTGCCGACAAGGCCGGTGCCGTCGCCCGCGCCACCCTCCAGCGCGCCTACGACCACATCGGCCTCCTCCCCCGCTGACGCCTCCGTCCAGCGGGCGACGTCTCAGATGTCGTCGGCGGCGCGCAGATCGGCGAACGCGTCGCCGCTCCCCCGCACCAGCGCCACCGTCACCGGGTCGCTGTCCGCGGCCTCGAGCAGTTCGGCCCCGATGCGTTCGTGGTCGTGATAGCGCCGGAAGCGATCGGTGCGCGGCCCCACCACCGTGGCCACCACCCGCGCCAGCGTGCCCAGCCCTGCGTCGATCTTGCCGATGTCGTGCAGCAGCGCGCCCGCCATCTCGGCCCGTGTGGCCGCCGGGCGCCGGTCGACGAACCGGCGGGCCACCAGCACGGCGTGGCGCCGGTCGGCCGCCGCCATCTGCTGCCACAGCGCCAACTCGCCATCGGCCAACCAGCCGCGCGCCCAGCCCTCGTCGGCGGCCGACGGCGGCCGACGCGACAGCGACCCCACGAACCGACGGACGAGATGAGCCGGGCTCGCCATCAACGCCCCCGCGCCCGCGGATGCGCGTCGCGGTACACCGCCACCAGACGCTCCTGGCTCACCTTGGTGTACACCTGCGTGGTCGAAACCGAGGCGTGACCGAGCAGTTCCTGCACGATGCGCAGGTCGGCGCCGTGGTCGAGCAGATGCGTGGCGCACGAGTGCCGCAGTACGTGCGGCGACAGGTCGTCGGCGGGTATGCCCGCCAGGCGCCCGTACCGCTTCACCACCGCCCAAGCCGACTGTCGGGTGAGTCGCGCCCCCCGCTGGTTCAGGAACACCGCCTCGGCATCGCCGCGCCGACTCCATCGATCGGGCTCGAGATGCGGTCGACCCGACGGGCCGAGCCAGTCGGCCAACGCAGCGGCCGCCAGCCGCCCGAACGGCACCAGTCGCTCCTTCGAGCCCTTGCCGTACAGCCGAGCCGTGCGGCTCGTGAGGTCGACATCGCCGATCGACAAGCCGCACAACTCACTGATACGTGCGCCCGTGGCGTAGAGGAACTCGAGCATCGCCCGGTCGCGCCGGCCTACCGGCTCGGTGCCGTGCGCAGCGTCGAGCAGGCTGGCCACCTGCGCCTCGCTGAGCGGTTTCGGGATACCGGCCGGCACCCGCACCCCGTCGAGGTCGGCCGTCGGATCGTCACCCCGACTCCCTTCGTCGACCAGGAAGCGGTGGAACATGCGCATCGCCGCCACCTGGCGCGCCACGCTGGCTGGTGCCGCCAGTTGACGCCGCACGCCGATGTAGCGCTCGATGTCGGCAGGCGCCACCGATGCCAGGTCGAGGTGCTCGGCGACGAGCCACTCGGTGTACGCCCGCAGGTCGCGGCGATAGGCGGCCAGGGTGTTGGCCGAACGCCCACGTTCGGTGAGCAACCACGACAGGAACTCCTCCACCTCGAGCGGCAGATCGTGGTCATCGCCGATCGAGCGGTCGCGGGCGGCCGCCGCCATCAACCCTCCAGATGCCGAACAGCGTCGCCGCGCTGCAACTGACGCTCCACCAGCAGCAGCCCGATGATGGTCTTGGCGTCGCGGATCTCACCCGACTCCACCATCGCCATCGCCTCGCCGAGCGGTAGGTGCACCACCTCCGAGTGCGCCTCCTCGGGGCCGTGCGTCTCGCGGTCGACCACCGACAGTTCGGTGGCCAGGAACAGGTGCAGCACCGAGTTCGTCATCCCCGCCGACGGGTAGAACGCGTGCATCGGCACCAGTCGACCGGCCACCAACCCGACCTCCTCCACCAGTTCGCGCGCCGCGGTCACCACCGTGGGTTCGTCGGGCACGTCGCGCATGCCCGCGGGAATCTCGAGCACCAGCTCGTCGAACGCGGCGCGGTACTGCCGCACGAGCACCACCGACGGATTGCCCTCGGCGTCGAACAGCAGCGGTACCGCAGCCACCGCCCCCGGCGAACGCACGACGTCGCGCTCGAACGTCTCACCGTCGGGCGACTCGAAACGAGCAACAGCAACGTGCCAGATGTGGCCCTGATGGACCAGACGGTCGTCGACGTGGCGAAAGCCGCTCACGCCACCGACGACGGCGCGGCCGACTGGTCGAGCACGACCAGCCGTGGTGCCCGTGCCTCGTGGCGGGCGAGCGCCGCGTCGACCAGTTCGCGGAACAGCGGGTGCGGTCGATCGGGCCGGCTCTTGAACTCGGGGTGCGCCTGGGTGGCCACCCAGAACGGATGGTCGTCGAGCTCGATGAACTCCACGAGCCGCCGGTCGGGCGACACGCCGCTGCAGCGCAGACCAGCGGCCTCGAGCTTGGGCTTCAACTGGGCGCTCAGCTCGTAGCGGTGACGGTGGCGCTCGGACACGACGGGCTCGCCGTAGGCCTGGGCCACGCGCGTTCCGGGCTCGAGGATGGCGTAGAACGCCCCGAGTCGCTGCGTACCACCCTTGTCGGTGATGTCGCGCTGGTCGTGCATCAGGTCGATCACCGGATACGGCGTGTTCGGGTTCATCTCCGTCGAGTTGGCATCGGTCATGCCCAGCACGTTGCGGCAGAACTCGATGGTCATGGCCTGCAGGCCGAGACACAGTCCGAGGCACGGGATGTCGTTCTCGCGGGCGTAGCCGGCAGCGGCGATCTTGCCCTCGAAGCCGCGCTCGCCGAACCCACCGGGGATGACGATGCCGTCGAGGTCGGCCAGACGGCCGGCCACCAGCAGACCCTCCACCTCCTCAGCCTGGATCCAGTCGATCTCCACCTTGGCGCCGTGGTGGAACCCGGCGTGCTTCAGGCTCTCGACCACCGACAGGTAGGCGTCCTGCAGGTCGATGTACTTGCCGATCAGGCCGATCTTCACCGGTCGGGTGGCGGCCTCCACCTTGTCGACGAGCTGCTGCCACGGGGCGAGGTCGAGGGGCGCATCGATGCGCAGCACATCGCACACCACGTCGTCGAGTCCTTCGTTGTGCAAGATGAGCGGCAGTTCGTAGATGTTGCGGGCGTCGGCCGCATTCACCACCGCCTTCTCGTCCACGTCGCACAGCCCCGAGATCTTGCGCTTCAGGCTGTCGGACAGCGGCTCTTCGCTACGGCACACGATGACGTCGGGCTGGATGCCACGGCTGCGCAACTCGGTGACCGAGTGCTGGGTGGGCTTGGTCTTCTGCTCGCCGCTCGGCCCGATGAACGGCACCAGCGTGACGTGGATGTAGCAGACGTTGTCGCGGCCGGCTTCCTTGCGGTACTGACGGATGGCCTCGAGGAACGGGAGGATCTCGATGTCGCCCACCGTGCCGCCCACCTCGGTGATGACCACGTCGACGTCGTCGGTGGCGAGGCGACGGATGCGGCGCTTGATCTCGTCAGTGATGTGCGGGATGACCTGCACCGTCTTGCCGAGGTAGTCGCCACGGCGTTCGGCGGCGAGCACCGCCTGGTAGATCGAGCCGGTGGTGGCGTTCGAGTTGCGGCTGAGGTTCTCGTCGATGAACCGCTCGTAGTGGCCGAGGTCGAGGTCGGTCTCACCGCCGTCGTCGGTGACGAACACCTCGCCGTGCTCGAACGGGTTCATCGTGCCGGGGTCGACGTTGATGTACGGATCGAGCTTCTGCATCGTCACCCGCAGGCCACGCATCTTCAACAA
>JBEICS010000206.1:0-4822 GCA_040383925.1 Acidimicrobiaceae bacterium
GATCAGACGTGAAGCCGATCGCCTGGCCGACATCGTCGGCCGCGACCTGCGTGTTGTGCTCGCCCAGTGATTCGGCTGCCTCGATACAACTCACCGTCGACTCGCCGCGGTCGTTCGTCGCCGACGATGGCTTCGCGAATGCCGATGGCACCATCAACCGCGATCTGCAACGTGTAGATCAGCACGCTGCCCGTGCGGGGAGAGCGATTCAGGCCGACAGCCGGAGGAATACTGCGTCGAAATCGATCACCGCAATCACCACGAACGCACACCAACTCGCGACGCGAAGCCTGTGGGAAAGCGCCGACCTTGGTTGCTTCTCGATCCCGCGGCTACCCAACCCGAGGATGATTCCAGCCGAGAGATGAAGGAAGACATCCCCGGCAAGGTGGCTGAGGTGGTGTGGCAGGTCGAGCGCGTCGTAGAGCATCACCCCACCGTGGAGGACTCCTTGCAGCGCACTGAAGCGGACGATCGCCCGATTCTCCGCCGGAGCATCAGCGGCCCAGAAGAGGCACAGACCCCATGCAAAGAACAGGACCGTGAACATCCGTTCGTACGAGACGTTGAACGGCTCCCAACGGCCAGCGGCGGGAATCCAGTAGAAGCTCGCCGGGGCGAGCGCGAAACACAGCCCGTAGACGCGCATCGCGGTGGGCAGGAACCGTTGCGTTGGACTCGAGAGCGACGGTTCCACCACGCGGATTGTACGGGCTCGACATCGAACGCCGAGGTGGGTTCGCTTGGCAGGATGTCCGCCATGAGCACCTTCGTCTACTACACCGCAACATCGGTCAACGGGTACATCGCCGACGAGAACAGTTCGCTGCAGTGGCTGTTCGATGTGGGTGGCGACGGGGTCGAGGAGGCAGCGGCATTCATCGCCGGTGTGGGTGTCCAAGTGATGGGGTCATCGACCTACGAGTGGCTGCTGACCAACGAGCACCTGCTCGCCACGCCCGAGAAGTGGCAGCAGGTCTTCGGCGACATTCCGACTCGGGTGTTCACCACCCGTGACCTTCCCCGTCCCGAGACCGCAGCGTTCGAGTTCCGGCGCGGCGCCGTGAGCGAGCACGCAGCCGAGCTCCGCGCGCTGGCCGGTGACCGCGATGTGTGGGTGATGGGCGGCGGCGACCTGGCCGGTCAGTTCTTCGACGCAGGGCTGCTCGATCGCATCCAGCTGACGGTCGCCCCCGTGTTCCTCGCCGGCGGGGCGCCGCTGCTGCCCCGGTTCATCCCCGCTGCATCGTTGCGATTGGTGGAGGCCCGGCCGCAGGGCCAGTTCGTCGGCATCACCTACGACGTGGTCTGCTGAGGGGCGGTTGCGAGACGGTCTCGTTGCCCGGGTTCGTCGTGTACTTCTCAAGTGGAGACAACCTCGGAAAGGCTCTCTTCCTTGTGTCGTCCTGAATCCAAGGATGATGGCGAAAGTGCGCTGACGTCGAACCTGTCGGTATTGAGTCCGTATCTCTGCTACTCGGTTGTCGATGCAGAGCACTCGGCTACGGCGCGCTTCGGTTCGTGGTCCCTTGCCGGCATCGAGCTCAGAAACAGAAGTCGCCGCTGGCACCGCGGACGCACAGCCCGCGCCGCAGCGCGGTGCCGACACGCCACGAGCCATCTGCGACCTGCACCACCGACAGCTGATAGTCGGCACCGCCGACGTTGTCGTCACAGCCGAAGCGGACGGCGACCGTGAACTCGGCCCCAGCAGGGCCATCGGTCCGCTCGACCACGTTCGCCGTCGGAGCACTGTCGCAGCCATCGGGTCGGATCAGCGCCTGCAGTAGCTGATCGACGACTGTGTCGGGTGACTCGAACGGCCCCGGGCCGACGACGTCGACCACATCGGCCGTCACATTGGTGAAGGTGGTGAACGCCGGTAGCTGCCACAGCTGGAAGCGGGACCCGTCGTAGACGACGGCCTCGCCGAACGGCGACAGAGCAGTCACCCCGATGTCGGAGGGCACGACGATGCTCTCGACGCCACCGTCGGCCCGAAGTCGGAGCAACCGCTGGCCACCGTCGGCGACATTCCACCAGGTGACGAGCAGGCTCCCGTCGGCAGGCACCCGGGCATCGGGCATCCCCTGCATCCCGAACACCTCGTCGGCCGGCACCGCCCAGGTCGCCCGTGTGCCGTCGGCATCTGTGCTCACCAGGCTGACCGTCTCGTCGGTGCGCTCCATCGACACGACCGGCCCGTCGAGCGTGATCGAAGCACCTGACCGGTCGACCCAGCCGAGCAGCGGGGCACGAGCCGGATCAGGCGTGACCGCATCGAAGCCGCAGCAGCCGACCGGCACCAGGCCCGTGCGCGTGGCGACCAGTGAACTGTCGCCCGACAGGTCGACGACCCCCGGCGCGCTGGCGATCACGGCACCTGCGCCGTCGCCCGACAGCGGCACCGCGATCAGGTCGCCGATCGGGTCGACCACGCCCGCCGGCTGCACGACCAGATAGGCCACATCGTCGGGGCCGACCGCCACGAGATAGCCGACCACCGGCGGAGCACCGGCGACCGGGATCGACCGTGGTGGCGCACTGCCCCGCTGGCCCACCACGATCTCGTTGCTGGTGTCGTTGTAGCTGACGATCGTGCCGTCGGGGGCCACCGCCACCGTCGGGCAGGCGTCGGGCTGGCACGGCGCGAGGTGGTCGATCGGCACCAGCCTCGGCGCCACGACGATCGTCGTGATCGGCGTGCTCGGCGGTGGGGCCGGCGGCACCTCGCTGGGCTCGAGGCGCAGCACGGTCGCCGGATCGGCGGTGAGCCACAACACCCCGCTGTCGTCGATCTGTGCCCGGTACGGCTCGGCCGACAACGGGCCGAGCAGCCGTGGCACGCACGTCTCGCCGTAAGTCGCCGGCCGACCGCTCACGCCGAGCACCGAGTCGTCGCCGAGCGCCCACGTCAGGGTGCAGGCACCCAGGTGCACTTGCCCGTCGGCATCGAAGGTGACGGCGAACCGGTCGCCCTCGCTGGCCCACACACCGATCAGTTGGTCGCGTTGCACGGGCGCGCCCAACGAATCGATGCGGCGGAAGGTGAGCGGGCCCTGGTCTCCGGTCGCATCGTTCACCACCAATGGCCCGTTGTCGTCCATCAGCCTGAGGTCCGATGTCGTCGGCAGGGTGAGCGTCTCGATGCCCGGGCAGGCCATCTCGGTGAAGGCTCCGCCGGTGACGACCATCCGGCCGCTCGCCGCGTCGATCGAGCCTGCGACCGAGCCACTGTTGCAGCCGTCGAACACCCCGAACAGTCCGTCGGTACCCGGCGGGAGCGGAGCCAGGGTGGGCACGGGCGACGGGATCGTGCGATCACCGGCGTCGACGAGCACCCAGGTGTTGCCGAGCACCGCAGCAACGGGATCGACGGGTGGTGCCAGCGTCGTCTGTGGGCCGGCCGTGCTGTCGGGCGTCGACGATGACGGCGTGACCGGCAAGGTGGTCGACGGCGACGAGCGCGACTCTGGCGAGCGGAGCAGTACCACGCTCACGAGCACGGCCATTACGGCCGCGGCGGACCCGAGCCACCACCAGGGCCGCAGCGGCCCAGTACCTGATCTGGGGGCGGCCCCGGCGGCCGCCAGCTCGAACACCGTCTCGCCGCGCAACTAGCCCTCCAGGCGGCTGCGCAGCCGGGCTCGGATTTCGTCCGTGGGTGGACTGCCAGCATCGCGAAGCGCGCTGCGCAGGATCTGCTCGTCGTTCATCGCGGCTCCTCGGCGGTAGGTGTGACACGCAGCGCGCTGCGGCCACGGGCCAGTAGCGATTCGGTGGCGTGCACGCTCTTGCCCAAGATGCGCGCCACCTCGCCCACAGGCAGGTCGTCGCCGTAGCGGAGCACGAGGGCGGCGCGCTGTAGCGGCGGCAGTGCGCCGAGTAGGGAGAGCAGACCACGACCGCCGTCGGCACCCCCTTCGGCGAGCGTTCCGGTGAACGATCCGGCGGGCGTCGCTGCGGTGGTAGCGACAGCAGTCTCGCGGCGCGCCCGGCGTCGGTCGGCGCGGTGCAGGTCGATGAACCGGTTGCGGCACGTTGTGACCAGCCACCCCACACCGACCTCGTCGTCCGGGTGCTCACGGCAGTGCCGCACCAGTGCGAGGTAGGTGTCCTGCACGAGCTCCTCGGTCGCGGCCCGGTCGCCCCCACACAGGCGCGACGCAGCACGATGGACATCGACCAGCGAACGCTCGTAGAGGTCGAGGAATTGATCGTCCGTCACTTCAGCGAGTCCTCTGCTCGAGCGGCGTCGGTGTCATCGTCTCCAAGACGGCGCTGGCGCCGCTGTTCCGTCGCGGATCTTTCGTGGTTCGACAACGCGGCGGCATGCCTATCTCGGGATGGGTGTGATCTGGGGTGCCGGTGCCGTGGTGGTGTTGCCATTCCTGGGGCTCCGACTCCTCCTCGTGCCGCTCGCTGTCAGCTAGGGGACGCTTGCCGAACTCAGTCACGATCGTTGAGCGGAGGTCGGCTGGTCACAGACCGGGTTCAACCGATTGTTGTGAGACATGTCAAGTGGGCTGCCGGAAGAGACGGTGAAGGCCCTGGTCAAAGGGGTTGGCCCACAGCAGTCCTGACGATTCTTCCACACGTGAATCGCCGTTCGGTCGAACGCCGACAACTCCGCCCGCGATCAAGCAAGCTGACCGCGCGAAACCCAGGGCACGCGAGAGCAGTCACGAAACCTGGGGCGGTTCAAGGCTTGCGAACGAGGATCTCGTTCCTGTGACGAATCGGCAGCCCCGATTCAGGCGATCTGGCGGAACGTCGAGTTGGGTGGGGCGGTAACGTCGCCGGGGTGCCCAGTGGCAACGAC
>JBEICS010000207.1:0-4809 GCA_040383925.1 Acidimicrobiaceae bacterium
CAGCCGGGGTCGCGACAACGCTCGCCATCCTACCGGAGGGGTGTGGCGCAGAGGCGGAGGGTCGGCCCTCCGAACAGGGGTTTCAGCGCCGCTTCACACGGATGTCGAAGTGCTCGACCTTGGCCCCGATGGTGCTGAGCAAACGCGCCCGCAGATCGGCCTCGAGGAACTTCAACTGCGTGGCCCAGGCCGGTTCGTCGACCTCGACGACGAGGCGCGATCCGTCGAGCTTCACGGGTTGCACGTGCGCCGCCACCACATCGCCGACGATCTCGGTCCAGCGGCCGAACACCCCGCCCATCGTGCCGGCCGACACCACCGGTGCCGCTGCGGTGACCGGCCCGCGCAGCGAGCGGACCACACCGGTGAGGCTGTCGCCCAGGGGGACCGGATCACGGCTCACCGGGTGAGCGTACCGGGCCGGCTCAGAGCGCTGCGGCTGCGATGGCGTCCCAGTTGCCCTGCAGCAACAGATAGTCGTACACGCCGTGCAGCACCATGCACGGGATGATCGACCCCGACACTCGCCGCAGGGCGTAGAGACCCAGGCCGATCACGGCCGTCTGCACCACCTGCAACAGCGTCGAGGCCACCTCGGCGCCGACGAGGATGTTGGGCAGGTGGAACAGGCCGAACAGTGCGGCGGCCACCAGTGCTGCCATGCGCTCGGTGCTGAACACACGTCGACCTCCGACGAGCAGAAGACCACGGAACGTGAACTCTTCGGTGACACCCACCAGCATCACGGTGGCGAGGCAACCGGCGATGTAGGTCGATCCCGCATCGGTGGGGCCCGCGTCGGCGAACACGAGCAGCCCGGCCAGCGCGATCAACACCGGGAACACCCACAGCCACCGCCTGCGGCTGCGAGACGGGTCGCGCAGCACCGAGCTCCACCAGCCGAGCTTGGTGGTGACAGCCACCTGGAAGGCCAGTACGACGAGCAGGGGGATGATGAACTGGCGCACCCACGGCGTGCTCTCGTCGCCGAGGTACTCGAAGCTCACCCGGTCGTCGCCGGGGACGAGCGCGATGAGCCCGATCCAGATGACGACATGAGCGACGAAGATGCCGAGCAGGAGCCGGAACGTGGGCTGTACGCCCTCGTCGACGCGCAGCTCGTTGGAGGAAACAGCCGTGTCGGTAGCGGTCACGGGGCGCGACCTTAGTCGGGCGAGACGACTGCTCCGGACGAGATGCGCACGACCGCGTCGGGGTGTGCGGCGGTCGGCAGGGCGGCCGCCGTGGTGAGCACCACCTGGCCCGGTGGCAGGTGTTTCAACAGGGCCGTGGCGCGCTCGTCGTCGAGTTCGCTCAGCACGTCGTCGAGCACCAGCACCGGCGCGCTGCCGGTGCGCTCGGCCACCAAACGGTGTGCCGCGAGACGCAACGCAAGCGCCAACGTCCGTTGTTCGCCCTGCGACGCGTGCGTGCGCGCGGGCATGCCGTTCAGGAACAGGTCGACGTCGTCGCGGTGCGGCCCGACGGTCGACACGCCGCGCCGCACGTCGTCGGTTCGGGCAGCAGCCAGCGCGTTCGCCAGGCCCATCCGCCGCCAGTCGGGCTCGTAGCGCAACTCCACCGCGGTGGGCCGGCCGGCCAGTTGCTCGTACGCCTCGAGCGTGAGCGGGTCGAGTTTCGCGATGAGCACCGAGCGGGCATGGCCGAACTGTTCGCCGAGCTCGGCCAACTTCGCGTCCCACACGTCGAGGGTGATCTCGGTCTCGTCGTTCAACCGCCCGGCCGCCTGCTTCAGCAGGGTGTTGCGTTGCTTCACCACTCGGTCGAGTTCCAGGCGCATCGCGTCGTACTTCAGGGCGAGCGACACGAGCGTGTCGTCCATGAAACGCCGACGTTCGCCCGGGCCTTCTTTCACGATCACCAGGTCGTCGGGCGAGAACACGCTCACCCGCACCACGCCAAGCAGATCGCGGCTGCGTTCGAGGCGGTTGCGGTTCACCATCACACGATTGCGGCCGACGCGACCCACCTCGGCCTCGACGAGGATCTCACGGCCGTCGTCGTGCAGCACGTCGGCCCGGATGATCGCCGTGTCGGCACCCATGCGCACCATCGCCTCTGTCGGCGCACCGCGGAAACTGTCGAGCCGCGCCAGGTAAGCCAACGCCTCGGCGAAGTTGGTCTTGCCCTGTCCGTTCAGGCCCACCACGGCGGTGATACCCGGCTGGAGATCGAACGAGGCGCTGCTGTAGTTGCGGAAGTCGACGAGTTCGAGGTGGGTGACGATCATGCGTCGTGCTGGACACGCACCGGCATGAGCAGGTAGAGGAAGTCGTCGTTGCCGACGCCGCGGATGATGGCGGGTCGGGTTCCGTCGGTGGTGGAGAGCGTGACCTCGTCGGAGGGCACGGCTTCGACGCCGGCCGCGAGGTATTCGGGGTTGAACGCGATCTTCAACTCGTCACCCGTGGCCGTGGCATCGAGTTCCTCGCTTGCATTGCCGATGTCTTGGGTGATGGTGGTGAGTTGCAGCGAGTCGGCCGCGATCTTCAGACGCAGCACCGACGTGGTGGTGGACGTGTCGCGCGCCAGGATCTTCATACGGCGGATGGCGTCGAGCAGTTCGCCGCGGTTCACGGTGAGCATGTTCGGGTGACTCGGCGGGATGAGCTGGCGGTAGTTCGGGAAGTCGCCCGGGATGAGGCGGGTGCTCAACCGGGTGCCGCCGATCTCGAACGTGGCGTCGTTGTCGCCGATGCGCAAGGTGACCTCGGGTCCGTCACTCAGCACGCGCTGCAACTCGTTCAGCGCCCGGGCCGGCACCAGCACACGTTGCTCGGCGCCGAGCACGCTCACCCCCGGCAGGTCGCGCACGGCGAGCCGATACGAGTCGGTGGCCACCAGGCGCAGGCCGTCGTTCTCGGCGGCGAGCAGCACGCCGGTGAGCACCGGTCGACCCTCGTCCTTGCTCGCCGCGCTGACCACCTGACGCAGCGCGTCGCTGAAGGCACCGGCGTCGAGGGTGACCGCAGCCGCAGCCGACGGGCTGATGCGCGGGTAGTCGTCGAACGACAGGGCACGCACGCTGAACTGCGAGCGGCCGGCGCTGATCTTCACGTCGTCGTCGCCGACGGCGATCTCCACTCGGCCGGCAGGCAGGGCACGCACGATGTCGGCAGCCAACTTGGCGGGCACCACGGCGCCACCGTCGACCTCGCCACCGACGGCGACGACTTTCTGGATCGTGAGCTCGAGGTCGGTGCCGGTGATGGTGAGCTGATCGCCCAGCACCTCGAGGCGCACACCCTGCAGCACCGGATGGGTGCTGCCGCGGCCGGTGGCGGCGCGGCTCGCCGTCGCCAGTGCTTCAGCCAAGACGTCTCGTTCGCAGCGGAACTTCACAGGGCAACCTTTCTCACCATTCGGATGGATGACATGGTAATGGTCGTAATAAGGGGTGTGGATTGTGCACAACTCGGTATCGCGGCAGCGTGTCGGTGGTTTTCGACCACACACTGTCGTCCACCGTGGTCCACAGGTCGGAAATGACACCGGCGTGGTTCGGTGGACGACGGTGCAACTGTCCACCGCGCGCGCCCCGACGTCCCCATGATGTCCCCAGCGTTCAACTCGTCTTCAATCGCTGGATGAGGTCGGTCACCTGGTCGTACACCTGCTTGCGTTCCTTCATCTGCCGTTGGATCTTGTCGACGGCGTGGATGACAGTGGTGTGGTCGCGGCCACCGAAGAGGCGGGCGATGCTCGGATAACTCAGGTCGGTGAGCTCGCGGAACACGTACATCGCGGTCTGGCGTGCCGACACCAGTGGGCGTTGACGACTGCGGCCGCGGAGGGCTTCGACGCTGAAACCGAGGATGGATGCGATCTCGGTGAGCATCTCCTCGTCGGTGCGCGGTTTCACGACGGTGTCGGTGAGCAGGTCGCCGAGCAGTTGTTCGGCGAGGTGCGTCGTGATGGGCACATGGTTGAGGCTGGCGTAGGCGGTGACGCGGATGAGTGCGCCCTCGAGTTCGCGGATGTTCGACGTGATGTGGCTGGCGATGAACTCGAGGGTGTCGGACGGCACCGGGCTGCGGTCGCGTTCGGCCTTGTTGCGCAAGATGGCCAGGCGGGTCTCGAGATCGGGCGGCTGGATGTCGGTGATGAGGCCCCATTTGAAGCGGCCGCGCAGGCGCTCTTCGAGTGTGGGGATTGCGTCGGGCATGCGGTCGCTGGAGATGACGATCTGCTTGTTGGCGCCGTGCAGCGAGTTGAAGGTGTGGAAGAACTCCTCCTGCAGGCCCTCTTTGCCCTCCATGAACTGGATGTCGTCGATGAGCAGCACGTCGATGTCGCGGTAGCGACGCTTGAAGGCCCCGATGGTGTTGCTGCGGATGCCGTCGACGTACTCGTTGAGGAACGTCTCGGTGCTGACGTACCGCACCGTGTCGTGTTGGTAGTGGCGGTGCACGTAGTGGCCGATGGCGTGCAGCAGGTGGGTCTTGCCCAGACCAGCTGCGCCGTAGATGAACAGCGGGTTGTACGACCTGCCGGGTGTTTCGGCCACGCGGAGTGCTGCAGCGAGGGCGAACTGGTTCGAGGCGCCCTTGACGAAGGTCTCGAAGGTGTATCGCGGGTTCAGGCCGGCGAGGTCGAGCGCCGAGTCGTTGCTGCGTCCTGATGACGAACCCGAGCGGGAGGGCGTGCTGCTGCTGCTGTCGCCGGTACCACTGTCGGCACCGCTGTCGGGCGCCGGTTCGGTCGGCTCGTCGTACGGCAGATCGGCGTCGGGCACCACGATGACGAGGTGGCGGTTCGAGGCGCCGATCTCGTCGAGTGCATCGACCA
>JBEICS010000208.1:0-4773 GCA_040383925.1 Acidimicrobiaceae bacterium
AGGTAGTTGCGGGCGTGACCGTTCGACACCTCGACGATGTCGCCACGCTTGCCCACACCGGACAGATCGGAACGCAGAATCACCTTCATGATCAGGCCTCCACTTCGTCCGTGGCGTCGGTCTCGACAGCCTCGACCTGGGCCTCGACCGGCGGCGTAGCGGCCTCTTCGTCGCGGGGACGACGCGGACGGTCGTCGCCGTCGCGAGGCGGCCGGCCGGCGCGGGTCTGCGACACACGCTTGGTGTACGGCATCAGCGCCATCTCACGGGAGTTCTTGATGGCGTTCGCGATGTCGCGCTGCTGCTGCACGTCGTTGCCCGTGACACGGCGGCCACGGATCTTCGAGCGGTCGCTCACGAACCGCTGCAGCAGGTTGACGTCTTTGTAGTCGACGTACTCGACCTTGTCGGTGACCAGCACGCTGGTCTTCTTCTTGATCTTCTTGTTGGTCTCGCGCGGTGCACGAGCCTTGTTCTTCTTGCTGGTCATGGTTGTTCCTCAGGAATGACGAATGGGTGAGTGATCAGAACGGCTCTTCGTCGCCGTACACGGAATCGGAGGGACGCTGGCCACCCGACGAATTGCCGCCACGCTGGCCGCCCTGGCCGCCACCGCCGCCGTAGTTGCCGCCGCCGCCCTGGCCCCCGTCGGAGCGCTCGGTGCGCTCGGTGCGCTCGACCGTGGCCCGGGCCCAGCGCAGGCTGGGGCCGATCTCGTCGGCGATGATGTCGACACTGGTGCGCTTGCCACCCTCGCGGGCTTCGTACTCGCGCACCTCGAGGCGGCCGCTCACGATGACACGCATGCCCTTGGTGAGCGTGGCGGCGACGTTCTCGCCCAGGTTGTCCCACGCGCTGACGTTGAAGAACGAGGTCTTCTCCTGCCACTCGCCGTTCACCTGGTAGCGGCGGCTGACGGCGAGGCCGAAACTGGCCACGCCCTTGCCTCCGTTGGTGAACCGCAGTTCAGGCTCGCGGGTGAGATTTCCGACGACGGTGATGTTGGTATCGGCCATGGCGGCCTCCTTCGTGGACGGTGCGGTGTGGTCAGGCCGCGGTCTCGCTCATACCGCGGCGGGCAGCCTCGGCATCGGGGAGACGGAGCAGCTTGTGGCGGACGATGTCGTCCGCGATACGGAAGGAGCGCTCGAGTTCGTTCAGTGCGCCGCCCTTGGCGTGCAACTGGAACACGACGTAGTAGCCGAAGTCCTTCTTGTTGATCTGGTAGGCGAACTGGCGGCGACCCCACCAATCGGCCTTGCCGTGGATCGAACCACCGGCTGCCTCGATCGACTTGGTGATCGACGTGACCCACGCCCGAGCGGCGTTGTCGTCGAGATCGCCATCGATGATGACCATGAGCTCATAGGCACGCATCATGCGTGTGGAACCTCCCTTCGGACCCGACGTGCCCTACACGACGGGGCCCCGCAATGGGGCAGGGTGAATATGACTCGGCAAGCGTAACGGGTGTTTCTCCACATGGCACCTGTTGTACCCGAGGGGTGCGCGGCGGTTTCCCCGGCCACTACGGTCGCCGTCGTGGATCTGCGCTCCTGGCTGCTCGACGCCCACCGCGACATGCGGGCCCGCCTCGACGGGGCCGTGCTCGCCAAGGTGCCCACCGAACGGTGGACCGAGCAGGCCGATGGAGGTGGCTCGAGCATCACCTGGCTGGTGCTCCACCTGGTGCGCCACCACGATCTGGCGTTGCACACCGCAGTGCGCAACCGGCCGCCACTGTTCGCCCAGCATCTCGAGGCGCTCGGCCTCGACCCTGCGGTCGTCTCCACCGGAGCCGGGCTCACCGAACGCGAAGACCCGGCGGTGTCGGCCGCCCTGCGCCCCGACGCCCTGGTGCAGTACGCCGCTGCCGTGTTCGACGCCACCGAGCAGTGGTTGCAGCGCCTGTCGGCGATGGCGATGGACAGCATCCCCGACAGCACCCGGCGCCTCACCCGCCAGGGCGCGCTCGACCCCGACGAATTCGGCTGGCTGCTGTCGATGTGGAACGGACGCGCCGTGCACTGGCTGGTGCAGTGGCCGATGCTCGGCCACGCCAACGCCCACATCGGCGAGGCCATCGCCGTGCGCAACCGTCTCGGCTACAACCCGTTCTGACGCGCCCGGGTGTCAGGCGCCGGCGGCGCGACGGCGCGTGCGGCCCGAACCCACCGGCAGCACCCGCAGCAGGTGGTGCCACCGACAGGCGACACACGCCTCGACCACATACGCGGTGAGTTCGCTCGAACGCTGGTGCAGCGCGGCCATCTCCTTGGCCGTACCGACACACCGTCCGTGCGACGGCAGACGGTCGCCGAACACATAGGTGACCAGGCGCAGTTCGGGCTCGGCGCAGATGGGGCACACCGAACGACTCTCGGTGCCCACATTGCGCGCGGCCCGGATGAGTTCGGGGTGGGCGTCGCAGATCTGGTCGCGCCGCAACCGGCCGCGCCGGTACTCGTTGACCAGGTGACGACGGGCCAGGCGGTGGTCGACCACCCCTGCCCCACCGCGCAACGACCCGGCCGAGAAGCCCGTTCGGTCGCCGGTGGTCGCCATGTCAGCCGACGCTATCGGCTGCACCGAGGGCCGGATGCGCCCATCGCCGCTCCCCATCGGTCACACTGTGCGCATGCACAGTGTCTGGTTCGGACGAGGTGTCGCCGACGACAGCGAGTTGCGTCTCTGCGGCGACGTGAGCGGGAAGCGCACACTCGAACTCGGGGTGGGGCCCACACCGCCCACCATCACACCCAACGCCGTCACGCTGGCGCTCGCCGGCGCGAAGTCGATCGCCGTCGACCCGTCGGCCGATCGCATCGCCTCGCTGCGCCACCGCGCCGACGAGGCCGAGGTACGGGTCGAGTGCCACCAGAGCGAACTCGTCGAGTTGGGGTTCATCACCAGCGCCTCGGTCGACCTCGTCATCGCCACCCAGACCCTCGACGACATCGACGACCTGCCCCGCCTCACCCGCCAGGTGCACCGCGTGCTGAAGCCCAACGCTGCGTTCGTGATGGCCATCACCCACCCGGTCGCCGCCATGTTCGACGCCGGCATCGCTGCGCCCCAGCACCGCTACGGCGAGACCGCCCGCTCCATCAGCGAGTTGTACATGAGTTTCGAGCGGGCCAACTTCCACATCGACGTCATCCACGAACTGGCCCCGCTGGCCGCACGCGACGCCACGGCTCCCACCGTGCTGCTGCTGCGGGCCCGCAAAGAAGGCGTCTGACCCGGCACGTCTGACCCGGTACGTCCGGCCCGGGCAGCACGCGCCTCAGCGCGACTGCCACCACTCGAGCAGGCGGGCCGTGACAGCTTCCCTGCCCAGCACGCCCTCGTCGAGGCGGATCTCCATCAAGAAGTCCATGGCCCTGCCCACGTCGCGCCCGGGGGTGATGCCCAGCAGGGCCATCACCTCCACACCGTCGAGTTCGGGTCGCAGCGCCGCCAGGGCCTCGCGTTCGGCGAGCTCGTCGATGCGCTCCTCGAGGGCGTCCATCCGCTTCGCGAGGGCGATGGCCTTGCGCTCGTTGCGCGTGGTGCAGTCGCACCGGGTGAGCACGTTCAGCTCGTGCAGCAGATCGCCCGCATCGCGCACATAGCGCCGCACCGCCGAGTCGCTCCACCCCATCTGGTAGGTGTGGAACCGCAGGTGCAGCGCCACCAGCGCCGTGATGGCCTCGTTGTCGGCCGTCGAGTACCGCAGCGCCTGCAGGCGCTTGCGCGTCATCTTGGCCCCCACTGCGTCGTGGTGGTGGAACGACACGCCCCGACCCTTGTCGAACGAGCGGGTGCGTGGCTTGCCGACGTCGTGGAACAGCGCGGCCAGCCGCGTGCGCCGGAAGTCGAACGGTGGATGCCCCGGCCGCTGGTCGGCCAGCGGCCGCACGTTCTCGATGACCGCGAGGGTGTGGGTGAGCACGTCTTTGTGCCGGTGGATCGGATCCTGTTCCAACCGCATCGCCGGTAGTTCGGGCAGGAAGTGGTCGGCGAGGCCCGTGTCGACGCAGAACCACAGGCCAGCGCTGGGCGACGGCACGACGATGAGCTTGTCGAGTTCGTCGCGGATGCGCTCGGCCGACACGATCTCGAGCCGCTCGGCCATCGACCGCACGGCCTCGACCAGATCGGGCTGCGGCTGCAGTTGGAATCGGGCGATGAACCGCGCCGCGCGCAGCATGCGCAGCGGATCGTCGCTGAAGCTCTCGGCCGGCGCCAGCGGCGTGCGCAGCACCTTGGTGAGCAGGTCGACGGCGCCCCCGAAGGGGTCGACCAGCACCGGGTCGGGGGTGGTGAGTTCGAGGGCCATCGCATTGACCGTGAAGTCGCGTCGCGACAGGTCGATCTCGATGTCGTCGGCGTACGACACATCGGGCTTGCGTGAGTCCGAGCTGTACACCTCGGCCCGGTGCGTGGTGATCTCGTAGGTGCGCTCGACGACCGACCCGTCGGGCAGTTCGGTGCGCTTCAGGGCGCCGATGGTGCCGAACCGCTCGCCCTGGGTCCAGATGGCGTCGGCCCAGCCGTGCAGCAGGCGCTTGATCTCGTCGGGGCGCGCGTTGGTGGTGGCATCGAGGTCGTAGCCGTCGGGCAGTTCGCCCACCAGCAGATCGCGCACCGTGCCGCCCACCAGGAACAGGCGGTGGCCGGCCGCGGCGAAGCGGTCGCTGAGCGGCCGCATCTCGCGCAGCACCGGGGCGAAACGGTCGGGGATCACCAGCGGTCGCGCCACACCGCGAACACACGCTCGAGTTGTGCGAC
>JBEICS010000209.1:0-4766 GCA_040383925.1 Acidimicrobiaceae bacterium
CCGCAAGCCGGCCACGCTGGCGTCCACCGCATTGGCGGGTATCGGCTCGCCGTTCGACAAGGCCCGCATCCTGCGCCTGCGGCAGCGGGTGCGCCGAGGTCCGGCCGCCCAACTCCTGCGCGGCGCCGACCGGCCCACCATCGAGGCACTGCACGAACAGGGCTTCTCGCCCACCGTCATCGACCGCTTCTTCCGGCCGCTGTTCGGCGGCATCCAGCTCGATCCGGCGCTCAGCACCTCGGCACGCATGTTCGATGTCATCTTCCGCATGCTCAGCGAGGGCGACTCGGCCGTACCGGCCGCCGGCATGGGCGCCATCCCGCAGCAGATGGCTGATTCACTGGCGCCGGGCACGGTGCGGCTGAACGCACCCGTCGCTGCTGTCGAGGGCACCACGGTTCGTCTGGTCTCGGGCGAGGTGCTCACCGGCCGCTCGGTGGTGGTGGCCACCGAAGGGCCGGTCGCCTCACGCCTGCTCGGCCTGCCCGAGGTGCGGTCGCGCTCGGTGGGCTGCGTCTACTTCGCGGCTCCGAAAGCGCCCATCGACAGTCGACTGGTGGTGCTCGACGGCACGGGCCGCGGCCCGGTGCTGAACGCCGCGGTGATGAGCAACGTCGCCCCGTCGTACGCGCCCGAGGGGCAGCACCTCGTGGCGGCGGCCATGCCCGGCCTGCCCATCGACCCTGCCACCGGCGAGCCCGACGAGCACGCCGACCTGGTGTCGATCGCCCGCACCCAGTTGGCCCAGTGGTGGGGTATCCAGGTGGGCGGGTGGCGGCATCTCGCCACCTATCGCATCGCCCACGGCCAGCCCGACCAGAGCACACCGTTCCACCCGAAGCGGAAGGTGGCCCTGGGCGGCGGGCTGTTCGTGTGCGGCGACCACCGCGACACCGGCTCCATCCAGGGCGCCCTCTACTCGGGCCGCCGCTGCGCCGAAGCCGTCGCCGCCACCACCGCCTGACCCAGGCCCTTCGTTCGCCGCCCGGTCTTGGTACCCGGTCGTGACCTTGGTTCCGCGTGGCGCCAGGGGCTCCTGGCTCACGAGGACAGGGATGTGGGGATCGGCGATCAGTTCCGACGGGATCGCCCGGAGCCCAACAACGTTCCGACTGCGGCCAACACGAGTCCACCCAGAACAACCCCTGCAACACCGAGATCTGCCAGAACCCCGCGTCCACCAGACCGGGTCAACATCACCGTGTCCACCAGACCGGGTCAACTCCAATCCATCGGAGACGGCTGGGATGGCGCCGCGTGCGATGTCGAACTACTCCCGGCTGCGCCGGGAGAGCCGTCGGAAGCACTGCGGCGCGAGCACTCCGACAAAGACGAGAACACCGACGAACCAGGCAGGTGCCGCGTGACCGAACCCCTTGAGGACAACGACGACTACCACATAGAGCAACGCGGCGCAGAGACCGACGAGTAGAGCTTCAGGAAGCCGCTTCAAGGACTAGACCCTTCGCCAGCATGTGTTTCCGATTCCCTTGAAGCTCAGCCCGTAGCTGAACTTCAGTTCAATCCAACATCTCGGATTGTAGTGGCGATCAACTGTCCGCCATATCACGACAGCCGCTGCAGCAATCGCTCCCAAGCAAACGGCAATTGCAGCGGGGCCGCCCACGACGGACGCGGTACACACCAAGGCGCCGAGGGTTACAGCACCGCCAGCGATGCCGGCTTCGATGAGGGTCTTCTGCTCGAATGGCGACAATCGAACATAGATGCTCCATCCGAAACCAAAGCTTGGATCGCCGACGACGGGGTAGGTGGCGCCGTGGTGGTCGATCACCTGCACGAGCGTAGTTCCCTCGATCCGATACCTCGTCGGCACGTGCGTGCCGTTCGCGTCGAGCGCCCACGCTGGCGCGACTGCCGTCACGAATTGCCCATCGGCACCGACCACCTCGGCGCCACCATCAGGCGTTCCTTGGAGGACAGCACCAGCCGGCACCGTCATGTCGAACCGGAACTCCGTCGGCGCCTCTGCCCCCTCGATCACGACAAGCATCTGCATCCCACCATCGGCGGTGGCCTGCGCAGCCATCGACACCGGCGACACATCCGACTCGTACACCACCGCACCCGAGTCATCCACCACACCATCACCGGCGCCAGGAACCACCGGGAGATCCACCGAGATCTCACCGCCGGGGCCATCGAGCACCAACGGCTCGGCCGGGTCGGCAGGCAACTCCACGTCACTGCCCGCCACCGCGGCGACGAAACTGTCACCCACATCGGCCACAGGCGCCGCATCGGCCACTAACGACCCCGCAACCTCCAGCGCATCACCCGTCTCGGTCGCCACTACGGCATCAGCTGCAGCAACCGGCGCCACGGCCACTCCCACCGAGGCCGCTACCAGACCTACAACCGCCAGCACTGCGCGCCGACGAAGAGAACCACCCACCATCAGACTCACCTCCATGTTCGAAACCGATGCCCGGAAGTGTGCGTGTGTGTGTGTGTGTGTTCCGTCAACGCCCCAAAACACATGTCGTCAGCAACATGCACCATGAACCCGGTTCTTGGGCTACTGGTTTCACAAGCATGTCACCCGAACCCTACGTGTCCCGCGCCACGGCCCCGGTCGATCGTCGTTCGTGAGCCTCGGCACCCCACAGTGGGGTCTACGCGCACGGATCTGGGTCATCCGTGAGTCGTGAACACGCCCACCGTGGTCGACGCGCACGAAGGGGTGGGGGGAGTCAGGCCCGTACGGCTTGGATATCGAGCTGGATCTTGATCTTCTCGCCCACCAGCACGCCGCCGGCTTCGAGGGCGACGTTCCACTCGAGGCCCCACTCCTTGCGGTTGATCTCGGCCTCGGCACTGAACCCGGCCTTGGTGTTGCCCCACGGGTCGGTGGCCACACCCTCGAACTCGAGCTCGAACGTGACGCGTTCGTTCACTTTCTCCGCTTGAGCCCTGCCAGGAGTGCCACCATCGCAATCAGCACCAGCGTGGTAGCCGATGCGATCAAGCGATCTCTCTGAGGGTTGGGCCACAGGAGCGCCAGAAGGTTGAGGATTGCCACGACACCGCATACGAGTGCCATCGCCACCGCCACGGTTCTCCGCTGTCTCAGTTGGCCCGTCCGTATCTGATCACTCACCTTCCTCTGCCCTTCATCTCGGGGTACAGAACATCGGGCCAACCCAGGGTTTGTTGATATTGAAGCCTCTCCCGTTCCAGTTGCAGAGGTTGGCGAAGATGGACAACGCGACAACCCACGCTATGTCTGCTGCGCACTTTGTAGCCGACCAGAAGGAAGCATCGCCCACATCATGCGTTTCTTCGAGCATCGCGCCGGATGAGACGGGACCGCGTGCGCGCTGCGTGCGAGTCGTTGCGCTCATCGTTTGACTCCGCCATGCCTTGACTGAATCGACACCTCGCACTCACTACTGGGAGTCCTGCTGGATTCCGAGCTCAGGCCTCACTTGTCCGTGACAGCGGCGGAGCTTTCGCGAGTCCACTTCGTCCAGGCGCAGCCGAATGCGAATATCTCGGCGGTGAGGGCGCCCCCGAGGAGGTCGCGCCACGGCTGTCGGAGCGCCGCGACGGCGAACGATCCAACACATGCCAGGAGGGACACAAATAGGAACACCACCCTCCGTGGATTGCCACGAATCGCTGCAAGTGACAAGGGCCTAAAGCTCACAGGTGCCGCCGTGATGGTCGATCACCTGAACGAGCGTAGCTCCGTCGACCCGGTAGCGCGTCCACTCACGGGGCTGCGAGTGCCATGAGTGCTGGGCCCACGACCACGATCGGCACCCCTGCCGCGTACCAACCAACGCTTCCCGTGGATGTTCGTGATCTACGCACACCATATGCAGCTGCAGCAAATCCGAATGGTGCAGCGAGCGCGATGCTCTCCCGCCACACGCCGGGATCAAACAGTCCAGACGACGTCACGATGAACACGGCAGATGACACCGCAACTGGCCAGACAAATGACCGAGCAGGGATCGCGTCGTCAAGTTCGAGTAGGCCAGATCGCCAGGCGATGATCAACATCCTGCAAACGGTCAACACCATGACGGCCACAGCTGTCACGTACATCCCGAGCGCAAGAAACTGCAGCATCATCCAAGCTCATCCATGATGAGGCTGACTCTAGCTACCTCACTGATGATCACAATAATGGTCTCGAAGCGATCATCAACCTTCTTTGCGGCTAGCGGTCTATTGACGATCTCGGCGACCCTGCCAATCTTCTTGAGTTTGGTTGCAACAAAGAGATTGCCTGCGACAAACGCAGCCGCCGCGGGCGTGCACTTCGTCAGCTTCCACGCCGTCCTTGCCCAGCATGACCAGCAGGGATCGCCGACGACGGGGTAAGTGGCGCCGTGGTGGTCGATCACCTGGACGATCATTGTTCCCTCGATCCGGTACTGCGTCGGTACTGACTCCCCGTTCGCGTCGAGCGCCCACGCCGGCGCGACCGCCGTCACGATCCGCATCGGCACCGACCACCTGGGCACCACCATCGGCGCTCGCCTACGCCGCCGACAACTCGGCCGAGTCTGCAGGCAAATCCACCAGACTGCCAGCAGCCACAGCGATGACGAGAACCACCCACCATCAGACTCACCTCCATGCTCGGAACCGATGCTCGGAAGTGTGTGTGTGTGTGTGTGTGTGTTCCATCAAGGCCCGCATCAACATGTCGTCGAAGCCATCACCGCCGACCGACTGCCGTGTCGCGACCGAGCATCAGCCGGGACACGTCCGTCCGTGAGCGTGGACCGGCG
>JBEICS010000210.1:0-4762 GCA_040383925.1 Acidimicrobiaceae bacterium
GCCTCCGAAGTGATGGCCATCTTCGCCCTGTCGACCTCGCTGGAAGACATGCGCGCCCGCATGGGCCGCATCGTGGTGGGCTACACCCCCGACGGCGAGCCCGTTACCGCCGAGCAGTTGAAGGCTGCCGGCTCGATGGCCGTCATCATGCGCGAGGCGTTGAAGCCCAACCTGCTGCAGACCCTCGAGCACACCCCGGTCATCGTGCACGCCGGACCGTTCGGCAACATCGCCCATGGCAACTCGTCGATCGTCGGCGACCTCATCGGCATCCGCGGTGGCGACTACCTCATCACCGAGGCCGGCTTCGGCGCCGACATGGGTGCCGAGCGCTTCTTCAACATCAAGTGCCGCACCTCGGGCATGGTGCCCGACGCTGCCGTGCTCGTCGCCACCGTGCGTGCCCTCAAGGCGCACAGCGGCAAGTTCAAGATCACGCCCGGCAAGCCCCTGCCCGCCGACCTGCTGGCCGAGAACCCCGACGACGTGCGCGCCGGTGCGGCCAACCTCATCAAGCAGATCGAGAACGTGAAGGTGCACGGCGTCTCGCCGGTCGTCGCCATCAACGCCTTCCCCGGCGACTTCGCCAGCGAGCACCAGGCCATCCGCGAGATCGCCGAGAGCGTGGGCGCCCGCGTGGCCGTGTGCACCCACTTCAGCGAGGGCGGCAAGGGCGCTACCGAACTGGCCCAGGCCGTGGTCGAGGCGTGCGACGAGCCGAGCAACTTCCAGTTCTGCTACGACGACGCCGACAGCCTGAAGACCAAGATCGAGAAGGTCGCCACGAAGATCTACGGCGCCGCCAAGGTCACCTACTCGGCCGCGGCGAACACCCAGCTCGACCGGTACGAGAAGAACGGCTACGGCAACCTCCCGGTCTGCATCGCCAAGACCCACCTGTCCATCAGCGCCGACGCATCGCTGAAGGGTGCGCCCACCGGCCACACGGTGAACGTGCGCGAGGCCCGCGCCAGCGTGGGCGCCGGGTTCGTCTACCCCATCTGCGGCGACATGACCACCATGCCCGGCCTCGGCTCGGCACCCGCCGCGTCGATCATCGACTTCGACGAGCACGGCGAGATCGTGGGCCTGTCGTGACGGCCATCGTCATCGACGGCAACGTCGTCCGCGACACCATCCTCGCCGAGATCCGCGCCACCATCGATGCGGCCGGCAACCCGCCGGTGTGTCTGGCCACGGTGCTCGTGGGTGACGACAAGCCGAGCCAGAGCTACATCCGCTCGAAGCAGAAGAAGGCCGGCGAGGCGGGTATCCAGTCGCGCCACACCGACCTGCCGGCCACCGCCAGCCAGGCGCAGGTGAACGACACCATCGCGGCGTTGGCCGCCGACCCGAGCGTGCACGGCATCCTGTGCCAGTTCCCGCTGCCCGACGGCCTCGACATGGAGCAGGTCCTCGACCAGATCCCGTTCGAGAAGGACGTCGACGGCCTCACCGAGCGCTCGATGGGGCGTCTGGTGCGCGGCCAGTCGGGCCACGTCGGCTGCACTCCCCTCGGTGTGATGCGACTGCTCGAGCGTTACCACGTACCCACCGCCGGCAAGCGTGCGGTGGTGGTCGGCCGATCCACACTCACCGGTCTGCCGCAGGTGCTACTGCTCGGCCGCAAGGGCTGCGACGCAACGGTCACCCTCGCCCACTCGCGTACCCCCGCCGCCGACATGATCGAGATCTGCAGCGCGGCCGACATCATCGTCGCCTGCGCCGGCCAGGCCCGCATGATCACCGCCCAGCACGTGAAGCCGGGCGCCGCCGTCATCGACGTGGGTATCAGCCGCACCGAGGCGGGCTTGGTGGGCGACGTCGACTTCGACGCCGTGAAGGAGATCGCCGGCTGGATCACCCCGATGCCCGGTGGCACCGGTCCGATGACCATCGCCTGCCTGATGGAGAACACCCTGGCCGCCGCCCGCATGCAAGGCGCCTTCCCCGCCTGACGCCTCACCGGCGTTCCTCCACCCGCCCCTCCCCTGCGTCTGTGAGCGGACCCCTGTCCAACACGGATCCACTCACAAACGCCGCATGGGGCGAGACCCAGTTCGCAGCGATTGTGAGCGGGGCTTGGTTCTGCACGGTTCCGCTCACAAACGCTGGGGAGGAGCGCTTCCTGGCTGTTCCATGATGCGGCACGGTGTCGTATGATGGAACACGTATGAGCACCGTGCAGTCGATCGATCGAGCATTCGCCGTGCTCCGCTCGCTCACGTCGGGCCCTGCAGGGGTCACCCAGTTGGCCGACCAGGTGGAGCTGCCGAAGAGCACCGTGTCGCGGCTGCTGTCGACGCTCGAAGAGTTGGGTGTGGTCGAGCAGATCACCGCCGGCGGCAACTACCGCATCGGCCCGGGCCTCATCGAGATCGCCACGGCCGTGATGCCCGGGCGGTCGCTCGTGGCCGGTGCCCGCCCCCACCTGGTGGAACTCGCCCGCCGCACGGGCGAGGCAGCCGGGCTGTCGGTGCCCGACGGGCGCATGGCTCACTACGTCGACCAGGCCGACTCCGACAACCAGGTGCAGGTGCGCGACTGGACCGGCGAGCGCATCGTGATGCACGCCGTGTCGTCGGGGCTGGTGTTCCTCGCCTGGGCCGAGCCGGCCTTCGTCGACGCCTACCTGAAGGGGCCGCTGCAGGCGTTCACCAGCCGCACGATCACCGACCCGGCCAGCCTGCGCCGGCGACTGGCCGAAATCCGCGAGGCCGGTTTCGCCTGGGTGTTCGAAGAGTTCTCCGACGGCGCCAACTCGGTAGCGGCCCCCATCCGCAACCAGCGCGGCGATGTCATCGCCGCCGTCCACTCGCACGGCCCGGCGCATCGCTTCCCCGGCACCCGCTCAGCCGACGAAGTCGGCGCCCTCGTGGTGGCGTCGGCCAACAGGCTGAGCACCGCTGTCGATAAGACCTGACCGCTCTCTCACCCCGTTCACTTCGAGGAACCCATGACGAATCCCACCTACGACTACGTCATCGTCGGAGGCGGCTCCGCCGGATCCGCACTCGCCAACCGGTTGAGTGCCGACCCCGCGCACAAGGTGCTGGTACTCGAGGCAGGTCGTCCCGACTACAAGTGGGACGTCTTCATCCACATGCCGGCCGCGCTGATGTTCCCCATCGGCAGCCGCTTCTACGACTGGAAGTACGAGACCGAGCCCGAGCCGTTCATGAACGGCCGCAAGGTGTACCACGCCCGCGGCAAGGTGCTCGGCGGGTCGAGCAGCATCAACGGGATGATCTTCCAGCGCGGCAACGCGATGGACTACGAGCGCTGGGGCGCCGACCCGGGCATGGAGACCTGGGACTACGCCCACTGCCTGCCGTACTTCAAGAAGATGGAGACCTGCCTCGCCGGCGCCGACGACTTCCGTGGCGGAGACGGTCCCCTCGTGCTCGAACGTGGCCCGTCCGACAACCCGCTGATCGAGGCGTTCCTCACCGCCACCGAACAGGCTGGTTACCCGCGCACCACCGACGTGAACGGCTACCGCCAGGAGGGCTTCACGCGGTTCGACCGCAACGTGCACCGCGGCCGGCGGCTCAGTGCCGCCCGCGCCTACCTGCACCCGGTGATGAAGCGGCCGAACCTCACCGTCACCACCCGCGCCCTGGTGCACAGGGTGCTGTTCGACGGCAACCGCGCCACGGGCGTCGAGTACAGCGTGCGCGGTACGAAGCACACGGTGAACGCCAAGGAAGTGGTGCTCTGCGGTGGCGCGTTCAACACGCCCCAGTTGCTCCAGCTGAGCGGCGTGGGCGACGCCCAGCACCTCCAGTCGCTCGGTATCCCCGTCGTGCACGATCTCCCCGCCGTCGGCAGTCACCTGCAGGACCACCTCGAGGTGTACGTGCAGTACGCCTGCAAGCAGCCCGTGTCGCTGCAACCCAACCTGACGCTCTGGAAGCGGCCGTTCATCGGCCTGCAATGGCTGTTCCGCAAGGGCCCCGGCGCCAGCAACCACTTCGAGTCGGGCGGCTTCGCACGCAGCAACGACGAGGTGGCCTACCCGAACCTGATGTTCCACTTCCTGCCCATCGCCGTGCGCTACGACGGCACCGCACCCGCCGGCGGCCACGGCTACCAGGTGCACATCGGGCCGATGTATTCGAACTCGCGTGGCACGGTGCAGATCACCTCCTCCGACCCGACAGCCAAGCCCGCCATCCAGTTCAACTACCTGTCCACGCCGGAAGACCGCCGCGAGTGGGCCGAGGCAATCCGCACGGCACGCAACATCCTCGGCCAGGCCGCGATGGACCCGTACAACGGTGGCGAGATCTCGCCCGGGCCGCAGGTGGCCAGCGACGAGCAGATCCTCGACTGGGTGCGCAAGGACGGCGAGACCGCCCTGCACCCGTCGTGCTCGTGCCGGATGGGACGGGAAGACGACGACAGCGTGGTCGACCCGCTGACCATGAAGGTGCACGGGGTGGAGGGTGTGCGGGTGTGCGACGCCTCGGCGATGCGCTACGTCACCAACGGCAACATCTACGCCCCGGTGATGATGATGGCCGAAAAGGCCGCCGATCTGATCCTCGGCAACACCCCGCTGGCGCCGGATCACACCGAGTTCTACCGGGCGCCGCACGCTTGACCGGACGCGACGAGGGGGCGGCCGCAGCCGCCCCCTCGCACGGGTTCAGTGAATCAGCGACGGATCAGCTCATCCAGGCCTTCACCGCATCGGGGTTGGCCTCGACCCACTTCTTCGCCGCATCGAGCGGGGTCATGCCATCACGGTCGACGTAGC
>JBEICS010000211.1:0-4746 GCA_040383925.1 Acidimicrobiaceae bacterium
AGGCGAGGGTGTTGCCGTGGCCGATGTCGAAGAAGAAGTGGGTCGACCCGGCGTAGTCGCGGTTCTCGAACATCTCGATGAGCGGGAACCCGAGCAGGCCGTCGTAGAAGCGCACGGTGCTCTCCACATCGCTGCAGATGAGCGCCACATGGTGGACGCCACGGGCGGTGCTGGCCGGTCGTTCGGCGCGGGGCCGCAGGTGGCGGGCAGCGATGTCGGCGCGCTGCGCGTCGAGTGCGGCGCGGGTGGCAGCGTCGACGCCGTGGGGTTCGCTCACGGTGCCACCAGGTGGGCGTGGGTGCGGTGGATCTCGCGGAGGTGCTCGGCCCTCACGCCGTCGAGCGTGGTGAGGCGGTGGTGGCCGACGCCCTCGGGGATGGGCACGATCAGCGGCACGGTGAGCGTGACGCAGCCGGCTGCATGGGCCGACCGGGCGCCGGTGGGCGAGTCCTCGATGGCGACGCACTGGTGCGGGGCCACGCCCAGCAGAGCGGCACCGGTGAGGTACGCCTCGGGGTGCGGTTTGCCGTGGGTGACGTCGTCGCCCGCCACCACGGCGGTGAACGACCCGGCGGGCAGCGCGGGCAGCAGCGCATCGGTGAAGCGGCGCCACGACATCGTGACGAGCGCGCACGGGATGCCGGCCGCACCGAGGTCGGCCAGCAGTTCGCGAGCTCCTGGCCGCCAGGGCACCCGCTGCTTCACCCGCGCCACGACGCCGTCGAGCAGCAGGTTGACGATGTCGTCGACGGGCAGATCGACCTCACCATGGTGGGCGATGTAGCGGGCCGAGTCGCGCAGGTCCTGGCCGACGAGGGCGTGGCCGTGGGCCTCGCTCCACGCGCCGTTGCCGTGCTCGGCGACGATCTCGAACTCGCGCTCGATCCAGTACGGCTCGGTGTCGACCAGCGTGCCGTCCATGTCCCACAGCACGGCAGCGAGCGTGCCCGTGTCGAGTTCGGGCCTCAACGCGGCCCGCCGTCGACATTCAGCGTGGTGCCGGTGGTGTAACTGCCCGCGGCGGTGGCGAAGTAGAGGGCCGCGCCGACGATCTCGTGCGGTTCACCACCGCGCTGGAGGGCGAACCCCTGCTTGGCGCTGCGCTCGAACGCGGCCATGTCCCAGGCCTTGGAGATGTCGGTGAGGAACGGGCCGGGCACGATGCAGTTCACGCGCACGGTGGGGCCGAGGGTGCGGGCGAGGCCGTAGGTGAGCGCGTTGAGGCCTGCCTTCGCCGGGCCGTAGACGAGTTCGGTGGCACTGGGGCGCTGCGAGGCGATGGACGACACGAAGATGATCGAGCCGCCGCCATCGGCCACCATGCGCGTGCCCACCACGGCCGACAGCCGGAACGGGCCTTTCAGGTTGACGCCCATCACCTTGTCGTACAGGTCTTCGGTGACCGCGTCGACAGACGGGTACAGCGGCGACATGCCGGCGTTGTTCACCAGCACGTCGATGCGCCCGAACTCGGCGTAGGCGGCCGCCGCCAGGTCGTCGGCGCCCTGCCACGACGCTGCGTGGTACGCCACCGACAGTGCCCGGCGGCCGAGGGCGCGCACCTCGGCAGCCACGGCTTCGCAGTTCTCGAGCTTGCGGCTGGCGATGACCACATCGGCGCCGCGTTCGGCGAATGCCAGCACCATCTCGCGGCCGAGGCCGCGGCTGCCACCGGTGACCAGCGCCACCTTGCCCGTCATGTCGAACAGATCGGTTCCCATGGGGGAGTTCTACTCGTTGAGCGAACGCACCGTGTCGTCGAGCGCGTCGAGCGCCTGGGCCAACTGGTCGTCGGTGTGGGCCAGGCCGACGTTCATCATCCCGCGGTGGGCGATGTACACACCGCGCTCGAGCAGGCCGAGGAACAGGCGCTCCTGAAGCACGGCGTCGCGCTTGGCCATCTGGCGCAGCTGGGTGGGTGCCTCGGGCAATGCGTGCAGGCTCATCATCGACCCGAACCCGCTGACGCTGACCGGCAACTGGTGACGGGCCAGCACGGCGGCCACGTTCTGGCGGAACTCGTCGCCGCGGGCGAAGTGCGCCTCGGCGACGTCGCTGGTGTACACGCTGCCCAGCACGGCGACACCGGCGTTCATCGTGGCGATGTTGTTGTTGAACGTGCCGGCGTGACTGATGACGCTGGTGCGCCCGGCCTCGGGGCTGGTGTCGTACTGGTCGAGCAGGTCGGCGCGGCCGCCGAACGCGCCGAACGAGAAGCCGCCGCCGATGTACTTGCCGTAGGTGGTGATGTCGGCCTGCGCGCCGAGCATGTCGACCATGCCGCAGCGGCCATGACGCGAGGTCATCACCTCGTCGGCGATACACACGGCGCCCACCGCGCGGGCGGCGGCGAACACGCCCTGGACGAACTCGGGGGTGGTGGGGATGCAGCCGCCCGAACCGAGCATCGGCTCCATCACGACGGCAGCGAGTTGCTCGCCGTGCTGCTCGATGAGCGCGAGCGTGCCTGGCAGGTCGTTGTAGGGCGCGATGACGAAGTCGTACGGCGCGTTCCACGGTGCCGGGCCGCTGGCGAAGTAGAGCACGCCGCCGTGGTAGCCGCCCAGCATGACCATCAGCTTCGACCGGCCGGTGAACTGCATGGCGGTGGTGATGGCCATCAGGTTGGCCTCGGTGCCCGAGTTGGTGAAGCGCACCCGGTCGAGGCAGAAGCGGTCGCACATCAGCCGGGCCAGTTCGGCCTCGGCGGGGTGGATGCCGCCGACGCTGATGTTGGTGTCGAGTGCAGCCTTCACGTGGTCGATCACCCGCCGTTCGCTGTGGCCGAGCAGACCGGCGGTGTAGTCGCCGAGCAGGTCGATGTAGGTGTGCCCGTCGACGTCGGTGAGCGTGGCCCCCTCGCCCGACACGAACGTGAGCGGGAACGGCGGGTGGGTGAGCACCGTGCGGGTGTGCCCGCCGGGCAGGACCTGGCGGGCCCGGTCGTAGGCGGCGTGGCTGGCGGGGTTGCGGTCGGCGAAGGCCTGACGGTCGCGGTCCAGTTGTACGGCGTTCATGACGCCGAGCCTAGATGGATGCGGCGGCCCGCCTGGCTTCGAGCACGGCCTCGGCGATGGTGCGCGGTGCGACGCAGTCGCCAACCCGGCGAGCGTCAGCCACCAGCGGCGGTGCGGGCAGGCGGAAGCCGCAGTCGACCAGCGCGACGCAGTCGATGGTGCGCACGTCGCCGCTGAAGCGGTCTTGCACCGTGACGCCGGCGGGGCCGACTCGACGCAGCAGCGCCCGCTTCACCACCTGCACCCCGCGTTGGGCGAGGCGCACGTTCGCGGGGGCGAGGTCGCCGGTACGGCTGAGTTCGTTGCCGGCGATGTTGTCGTGGGTGATGAGCACGGCCCGCTCGCCGAGCTCTTCTGCGAGGGCGACGGCGATGGGGCCGCCGATCGGGTCGAACAGGGCGATCGTCCCGTCGGTCGGCAGGGCCGCAGCGCCGGTGCGCAGGTCGAGCACATCGACCACCACGGCACCGGGTTCGATGTCGAACGGTTGCTCGCCGGGCACCGACCCGGTGGCTTCGATGACGAACCCGGCGGCGTCGGCGCCGTCGACACCCGAGCGCAACTGCACGCCGAGGCGGGTGCACTCGGCCACCAGCCACGCGGCAAAGGCGCGGCCCGGGCCCGCCACCGCGGCCACGCCGCCGAAGGTGTCGCTGCGCTCGCGCACCTGCACCCGGTGGCCGCGGATTGCCGCGGTGCGGGCTGCTTCGAGGCCCGCCACGCCGCCACCCACCACGGTGATGTCGCGGGGATGCGCGGAGGGTGCGTACCAGTCGGGGTCGCTCGCCTCATGGCCTGCCGACGGTTCGACCGTGCACGACACGATGGGATTGCGCGCGTCGCGCACCTGGCACCGCTGGTTGCAGCGGATACAGGGGCGGATGAGATGGGTCGCGTCGGCGCGCACGTGCGCCACCAGGTGGGGTTCGGCGATCTGGGCGCGGGTCATCTCCACCCCGTCGCACACGCCCTCGCCCAGGGCCCACTCGGCCTGGCCCCAGTCGACCACCGAACCCTGCAGGAACACGGGCGTGTCGCCCACGGCAGCCTTCACGGCGCGGCACACATCGAGGTTGAACCCCGTGGGCTCGTGGAAGTCGGGCCGGGTCTTCTCGGCGGAGAAGATGGCACCGCGGGTGACCACGATGTAGTCGAGGCCGGTAGCCGCAAGGTGGGCGGCGATACCCGGCGCCATCTCGGGGGTGATGCCTGCCCACGGCGCTAGTTCGTCGCACGACAGGCTCAGGCCGACGATGGCCCCGCGAGCGGCGGTTCGAACGACCTCGATGATCTGTCGGGCGAAGAGCAACCGATCGGTGCCCCAGTCGTCGCCGCGGTGGTTGGTGAGGCCCGAGAGGAACTGGCGCACGAGGCTGTGCTGGCCGGCATTGATCTCCACACCGTCGCAGCCCGCCTCGACGGCGAGGGTGGTGGCGGCGCTGAACCCGGCGACGACGGCCGCAATGTCGGCGGCCTCCATCCACTTCGGCACCTCGCGGCTGTTCACCTCGGGCACGCGAGATGGTGCCCACAGCGGCGCCTGGTTGTAGGCGCTGGAGCCCTGTCCGCCGGCATGGTCGAGCGAGGCGATGACCAGCGAGCCGTGCGAATGGCAGGCGGTGGCAATGGCTGCCCAACCGGGGGCGCAGTGCTCGGCCAGCGGTGCCCGTTCGTAGGGCCAGTCGCTGGCGTGCACGCTGGCGCCCTCCACCACGATCACCCCTGCGCC
>JBEICS010000212.1:0-4745 GCA_040383925.1 Acidimicrobiaceae bacterium
CTGCTGGCAGGTGGCGCGCAGCACCAGGACAAGGTGGCGCACTACCTCTACAACTGCCCCGAGTACCTCGAGAGCATGTTCGCCATGTTCAAGGCCGGCCTGGTGCCGGTGAACACCAACTACCGCTACACCGACGACGAGCTGGCCTACCTGTGGGACAACTCCGACGCGGTGGCCGTGGTGTTCCACGCCTCGTTCGCCGATCGTTGCGCGGCCATGCGGGCACGGGTGCCGCGGGTGAGTACCTGGATCTGCGTCGACGACGGCACCGGCCCCTGTCCCGAGTGGGCCGTGCCCTACGAGACGGCCGCAGCGTCGGCCACCGGCCGCACGGTTGCGCCGTGGGGTCGCAGCCCCGACGACCTCTACATCCTCTACACCGGCGGCACCACCGGCATGCCCAAGGGCGTGATGTGGCGCCAGGACGACATGGTGGCCAGCCTCGACGCACCGTCGAAGCACCCCCTGCCCGCCGCACCCGGATGGGACGCCTTCGACGAGCGCATCGCCAAGCCGGGGCCGCGCAACCTGCCCGCCGCGCCGCTCATGCACGGCACGGGCGCCTTCAACGCGATGTGGAACCTCGTGCTGGCCGGCGCGGTCGTCACCACCGTGGGCCGTCACTTCGACCCGGTCGAACTGCTCGACACCATCGAGCGCCAGCGGGTGAACAGCATCTCCATCGTCGGCGACGCCTTCGCCAAGCCCATCCTGCGCGCCCTCGACGCCGAGCCGGGCCGGTGGGACATCTCGTCGCTGCGGGTGATCGTGTCGAGCGGTGTCATCTGGGCCGCCGACACCAAGGCCGGTCTGCTGCGCCACAACCAGCGGCTCATCATGATCGACAGCCTCGGCAGCAGCGAGGCCATCGGCATGGCCAGCAACACCACCACCGCCGAGTCGGCCGCTGCTGCGGGCGGCGCCGCCACCACGGCGAAGTTCGCGCTCGGCCCGAACACCAAGGTGCTCACCGAAGACGGCCGCGAGGTACTTCCCGGCAGCGGCGAGCGGGGTCGGGTGGCGCTGCGCGGCCGCACGCCCATCGGCTACTACAAGGACGAGGCCAAGAGCGCGTCGACCTTCATCACGTTCGAGGGCGTGCGCTGGAGCATCCCCGGCGACTGGGCCGAGGTCGAGGCCGACGGCACCTTGAAGCTGTACGGACGCGGCAGCCAGTGCATCAACACCGGAGGCGAGAAGGTGTTCCCCGAGGAGGTGGAGGAGGCGTTGAAGACCCACCCCACCGTGGCCGACGCCGCCGTGGTGGGCGTGCCCGACGAGCGCTTCGGCGAAGCCATCACCGCGCTGGTCGAGGCCAAGCCCGGGGCCGTGCTCGACGACGCGGCGCTCATCGCCCACGTGCGCGAACACCTCGCCGCCTACAAGTCGCCCAAGCGCATCCTGCCCATCGACACCATCGGCCGCGCAGCCAATGGCAAGCTCGACTACAAGCGGTTGAAGGCCGTGGCGATGGACCGCCTCGGCCTCGGCTGATCGGCCGACCGGTCACGCCGGGCCGTTCGACCCTTGCCGTCCGGCTGCCGTTCGGGCTCACTGTCGGTATGACCTCAACACTTCGCGCTGCGTTCGCCGTGCTCGCTGTCGGCGGCCTGTTGGCCGCATGCAGCGACGACTCCGACAGCACCACACCCACCAGCGCGACCAGCGTGTCGACCACTGCTCCCCCCACCACCGTCGAAACCACGACCACGGTGCCGGCGACGACCACCACCGTCGAGGCGACCACCACCACCGCTGCTCCCACGACCACGGTGGCGCCCACCACCACGGTGGTGGGCCTCGAGCAGCCCGCCATCTGGCCGGCCGCCGATGTGGTGTTCACGACGCCGGAGGAGGCGGCCGCCGACTTCGTCGTCCAGGTCCTCGGCGTGCCGCCCTCGCTCGGCGAGTTCATGCAGGGCGACTCGCGCAGCGGTGAGATCGAGGTGATGTCGCCCGGCGAGGGTGGCGGCACCCCGTCGCCCCGGGCGGTGCTGTTCCTCCGACAACTCGGCCCGGCATCGAGTTGGTTCGTCATCGGCGCCGGCAGCGATGGTGCCTCCATCACCACGCCCGAGACGCTCGACGAGGTACCGGCGGGCCTGGTCACCGTGGAGGGCGTGGCCCGCGGGTTCGAGGCCAGCATGATGGTGAGCGCCTACATCGCCGGCAATCCCGAGGTGCTCTCCCAGCAGCACACCATGGCGGGCACCATGGAGGAAGCCGGCCCGTTCTCGGTACAGCTCGACCTGTCGGGCGCTCAGCCGGGCGATGTGGTGATGCTGATGGTGCGTGGCGGCGTCGGCCTGGAAACCGACCCCGGCGAGTTCAGCGCCATCCCCATCGTCATCACCGCCTGATCGGGCCGATGTCAGGCGGGCCGATCTGCTCGCAGCACCACGTGCCGCGAGCAGATCGAGCCCGAGACGAGGCGGCCGGCCCACATCATCGCTTCGACGACGATCTCGGATAGAGCCCCCACCGGGAGAGGAGGGGCGGCAGGGCGAATACCCAGACGGCAGACAGTGGGAGCCTCAGCCACCACTTGTCGACCACCACCTGCAGCACCAGAAGTCCGCCCCAGAAAGACGCAAGTGTCACGACCACCTGCAGCACACGCCAGCACTTCGAATCGCTCGACGGCTGGCCGCACCTGCTATCTGCAGTTTCCAGAGTGAACCACCTTCCACTCTCCGTTGCCTGGCACCTTGTATTCAAAACAACCATTCGAATTGAAGAACCGGTTGTTCACAACCCTATCCACTGCTCGAAGAATTGGGGTCACGGTCCCGATCCCAAAGAAGCCACACAAGAGCTTGATGAGTTTCGCTACCGTCCCAACGATTGGAAGCTGATCCAGAAATGTGGCGCCGCAGGCGACGATTGCCGCAACACCTCCGGCAGCAAGGACGCCGACTTGGAGGGCCTTGATCTCCGAGCCCGTCATGTAGACGTAGGCACCCCACCCGAACGAAAACCGCGGGTCTGCGACCACCGGGTAGGTGGCGCCGTGATGCTCGACTCTCCGGACGACTGAGGTGCCCTCGATTCGGTAACTCGACGCGACTGAGCCACCGTCGGCGTCGACCGCACAGGCGGGCGCGATCGTTGCCACAACCAGACCACCCACACCGACGATGTCGACCCCACCAGCCTCCGTGGGCACCAGCGTTGCGCCCGCAGAAACCGCCAACTCGAACCGGTACTCGGTCGGAGCGTCCGGCCCGTCGATCACCATCAGAACCTGCATACCCCCATCAACGGTGGCCTGCCCCGCGAACGACACCGGCGAAGAATCCGACTCGTAGACCACCGCACCAGACTCATCCACCACACCATCACCGAGACCCGCCACCACCGGCAGATCAACCCCGATCTCGCCAGTAGCACCGTCCAACACCAACGACTCGGCAGGATCAGCAGGCAACTCCACCTCACTGCCCGCCACCACCGCAACGAAACCGTCGCCGGTATCGGACAGCGGCGCAGCATCGGCCACCAACGACCCGGCCACCTCCAGAGCCTCACCGGTCCCGGTCGCCACCACACCGTCGTCAGCCGCAACCGGCGACACCACCCCCACCGAGACCGCCACAAGACCCACAACCGCCAGCACCGCTCGACGCCGCAACGACCGCTCCACCATCACTCCAACCCCCTGTTTCGAAGCCAATGCGCCAAGTCTGGGTGTGTGTGTGTGTGTGTTCCGTCAATGCCCTTGAGGGCATGTCGTCATCGCCATTCGAATGTCAAACACAACCATGGTCCATCACCTCCGTCTCTCGCTCGCGTCTCGTTGACCCCGACGTGCCTTGCGTCACTGCCTCATTCGTGAGCCTCCACACCCCGCAGCGGGTCTACACGCACGGACCCAGGTCATCCGTGCGGTTCGGCCACGGCCAACGGGGTCCAGGCTCACGAAGCCCCGGCGCGGGTGGGGTGACGTGGGATCTTGCGACGGATCGCGTCGGATGCGACGCAAATCATCGCAAGTTCCGTCGGCGAGGTGTCAGGGGTGGCGGAATGAGCAGCCGGCGAGGTGGTCGTTCACCAGGCCCATCGACTGCATGAAGGCGTACACGGTGGTGGGGCCGACGAAGCTCCAGCCGCGCCGCTTCAGTTCCTTCGAGATCGCCGTCGACTCAGCAGTCTTGGCGGGGATCTGACCGAGCCCAGTCGGGGCGGGCTGCGGAGCCGGCACGAAGCGGTCGAGGAACGTGGCGATACTGCCGAACTCGTCGATCAGTTCCAGCGCACGCTGTGCGTTGTTGATGGTCGACGCGATCTTGCCGCGGTGACGAACGATGCCGGCGTCGCCCAACAGTCGCTCCACGTCGGCGTCGTCGAAGCGCGACACCACCTCGGGATCGAAGCCGGCGAATGCAGCACGGAAGTTGTCGCGCTTGCGCAGGATGGTCAGCCACGACAACCCCGATTGGAAGCCCTCGAGGCACAGCTTCTCGTAGAGGCGGTGGTCGTCGCGCACGGGCCGACCCCATTCGGTGTCGTGGTACCGCACGTACAGCGGGTCGTCGCCGCACCACCAGCAGCGCGTCACCCCGTCGGGGCCGACACTCAAGCCGTCGGTCATGACGGCCGGCTCAGCGGCCGGGCTGGTAGACGCCGAACACGCCGCGCAGGGCGTCGCTGACCTCGCCGAGGCTGGCACCGGCGCGCAGTGCCTCCTTCATCGGGTACAGCAGGTTGTCGGTGCCCCGGGCGCACTCGGCCACGGCGGCCAACGC
>JBEICS010000213.1:0-4719 GCA_040383925.1 Acidimicrobiaceae bacterium
ACCATCGACTGGAACTGTGGCCTCGACGGAACGTGCACCGACATCGAAGCCTTCGACGTCATCCGCGGCGTGACCGCCAACGTGCTGCGCGTCTTCGCCGCCGGACCCGCCGGGCGAACTCACCCGAGCGTCGAGAACGCTTCGCGATACCGAGTCGGCGCTCCGACGCCCGTCGGTGGTGGTGGTGGTGGTGGTGGTGGTGGCGGTGGTGGTGGCGGTGGCGGCGGCGTGCCGCCCGACACCAGCGCGCCACCTGACACCGCTCCCCCACCGGACCCCACGCCTGCTCCCGACCCGACCGATCCATGACCCGTCGCGCGGCGGCGCGCTGCTACGGTTCGCCACCGGGGATGAACACGATGGAGCGACGATCGAACAGGCGAACTGCGCGCTGGGTCGTCGGCGCGTGCGCCCTTGTGTCGCTCGTGGTCGCTGCCGGATGCGGCGACACCGCCACCATCGGTTCGATCCCCTATACGCCCGCCACCCCCGGAACGCTGCGAGTGGCCACCGCGCTGCCAGCACCGGGATTCTGGGAAGGTGGCGACACCCCTGAGTCGATCACCGGTGGCTACGAGTACGAGCTCGCCACCCTGCTGGCCGACCGCTTCGACCTCGAACTCGAGCTCGTCGCGGTGCCGTTCGAGCAGATCGCGTCTGGCGATCTCGGTGGCGCCGATATGGCCATCGCACAGATCAGCCGCACCGAATCGAGAGGCCGTGTGGTCGACTTCTCGACGCCGTACCTCGACACGTCGATCGGCGTGCTCGCCACGACTGGCGACGAGATCGACGACCTGAAAGAAGCGCGCGAACGCACCTGGGCGGTGGTCGACGGATCGATCGAGCAGGCGTTCCTCGACGAGATCGTGCTGCCCGACAGCGATCCCGTCGTCGTGGCCGACGAAGTGGCCGCCGCGGCCGCCATCGAAGCCGGCGAGGCCGACGCTGCACTCATCGACCTGCCCAGTGCCCTCATCATCGCCGGCGGCTCCGACCGTCTCGAGGTGGTGTCGCAGTTCGTGAACGAGCAGCAGTACGCCATCGCCCTGCCCCGCTCGGGTGCCGACCACCAGAACAACCTCGCCGCCGTCGACACGGCCGTGCGTGCGTTCGCCGCCAACGGCACGCTCGACGACCTCTTCGACGAATGGCTCGACCCGCGGTTCGAGTCGTCGCCCGACCGTGTCCCCGTCATCCCCGCCCGTACTCCGAGGAGCACCCCGTGAAGTTGCTCGACCTGCACCCACCCCACGGCACGGCCTGGGAACTCGTCCTGGCGGTGGTGGTCCTCATCGTGGCGCCGCCGCTGTTCGAGAAGCTCCGCATCCCCGGGATGATCGGCCTGCTCGCCGGGGGCTGCATCCTCGGCCCCAACGTGCTCGGTGTGGTGAGCGACTCGACCGGCATCGTGAAGTACCTCGGCACGGTGGGCCTGCTCTACCTCATGTTCATGGCCGGCATCGAGCTCGACCTCGGGGTGTTCGCCCGCTACCGCAAGCAGGCCATCACGTTCGCACTGCTCACCTTTGCACTGCCGGTCGCCTTCGGCATGGCTGCTGGGTTCATGGTCGACTACTCGTTCGCCTCGGCGCTGTTGCTGGGCTCGCTGTTCGCCTCGTACACCCTCGTCGTGTACCCCATCCTGCGCAACATGGGCCTGGCCGCCAACAAGGCGGTGGCGCTGTCGGTGGGTGCCACGGTCATCACCGACACCTTGGCGCTCATCGTGCTGGCCGCCGTGTCGGGTTACACCCGCGGCAGTGCAAGCGGGTTCGAGCTCTTCGTCCAGATCGGCCTCGGCTTCGCCCTGCTGTCGTTCTACTGCTTCATCGTGCTCGAGCGACTGGCCCGCTGGTTCTTCGCCGGGCCCGGCCGCAGCCGCAGCATGCGCTACCTCTTCGTGCTCGCTGCGATGTTGTCGTCCGGTGTGCTGTCGGAGGTGGTCGGCATCGAGTCGATCGTCGGCGCCTTCTTCGCCGGCCTGGCCCTGAACCGGCTCGTCCCGAACGAGGGCGAGTTCATGGAGCGCATCGAGTTCTTCGGCTCCACCCTGCTCATCCCGCTGTTCCTCGTGTCGGTGGGCACCATCATCGACCCAGCCGTGCTCGTCGACCCCAGCACCCTGGCGCTGGGTGGTCTGTTCACGGCCGCTTGTGTGCTGGCCAAGCTGCTGGCTGCCGTCGCCTGCAAGCCGCTGTTCCAGTTCTCGTGGGACGAGATCGGGGTGATGTTCGGACTGTCGGTCGTGCAGGCCGCCGCCACGCTTGCCGCCACGTTCGTCGGCCTCGAGATCGGTCTGTTCTCGATGGCCACGGTGAACGCCGTGATGATCGTCATCGTCGTCACGATGATCATTGCCTCAGCCTCGGCCCAGGTGTTCGGACGCCGACTGCCCAAGCCACCGATCGACACCTCGCGGTTGGGTCGCAGTGTGGTGCTGCAGATCGACGACCCCGCCGAGGTGCCGGCGCTGCTGGGCCTGGTGCGGCGCCTCGCCGACCGCGACGGCGGTGTGGTGCGACCCATCCTCGTCGTGCCCGACGGCGCACCCCAGCCCGACGAAGCACAACTCCACGCCCTGCACCACGCCATCGACAGCACGGGCACCGACGCCGAACTCACGGTGGTGCACGACGCCTCGGTGAACGACGGTGTGCTGCACACGGCACAAGCCACGAAGGCGTCTCTCATCGTCGTGCCGGCGGCCGCGCAGTCGTGGCTACCCACGCTGTTCGAGGCGTCACAGCACAGCCTGGTGTCGTCGAGCGACGCCCCCACCGCCCTGGTACGGCTGGGCCGCAGCGAGGTACAGCGCGTGGTGCTGGCGTTGAACACCGCGCAGGCAACGCGCCCGTCGAGCGCCGGACTGCAGGCCGCGCAGGTGGCCGCTCGGCTGGCCAAGGGCGGCTCGCTCGTCGTGGTGTGCGCTGCCGACCCCGCCGAGTCGCTCGTCGCCATCTGGCAGCAGGCCGACATCGTGCGGGTGGAGAGCACGCACGACTGGTTCGCTGCCGACGGCCGGGCCAGCGACCTGCTGGTGATGCCCGGCGGACGCAACGGTGCGCTCGCCACGGCCCGCCTCAGCAAGGTGGCCAACGGAGTGGGCGCCACACTGGTGGTGGTGGCCGACCGGGCCTCGGTGTCGGCGCCCGGCGGCACGGCCGAGGGCCTGGGCATCATGCCCAGCCGCTCCGTCTAGCGTCCGCTCAGCGGGGCCGCTCAGAGCAGCACGGGCAGGTGCGCGGCCGAGCGGTCGGAGATGGTGGGCTTCCAGGTGGGCTCGCCCGCGGGCCGCAGGTCGGAGAACCGCCGCACGAGTCGTGGCAGAGCGATGCGCGCCTCCAGGCGGGCCAGTGAGGCCCCAAGACAGAAGTGCACGCCGTGCCCGAACGACAGGTGCGGATTGGGCGATCGGTCGAGCAGCAGTTCGTCGGCACGGTCGAACACTCGCGGGTCGCGGTTGGCCGCCAGGATGGTGAGGAACACGGCCTCGCCCGGCTCCATCGAGCACCCGCCCAGTTCGGTGGGTTCGGCCACCACGCGCATCATCGCCTTGGCCGAACCGTCGTAGCGGAGGAACTCCTCCACCGCGGTGTCGACCAGATCGGGCTCGGCCACCAGGCGTTCGCGCTGGTGCGGGTGGTCGAACAGGCCAACCACCGCGGTCGACAGCAGCGACGCCGTGGTGTCGTGCCCGGCGAACAGCAGCAGCGAACAGGCGCCCAGCACCTCGTGATCGGCCAGGTCGGCCGAGGTGGCCAGCATGCTGACCAGGTCGTCGCGCGGGTCGGCTCGCCGCTCGGCCAGCAGGGCACCGAGGTGATGGTGGAACTCGGTGCCTGCCGCGCGGGCCACCTCCTCGTAGTCGGGCCGACGAGTGGCGCCGAACACCACCACACCGAACCGCTCCGACCAGTCGGTGAGCCAGCCGCGCAAGTGGTCGGGCACCCCGAACAGGCGGGCGATCACGGCCGCAGGCAGCGGATGGGTGAACGCCTCGACCAGATCGACCTCGTCGCCCGTGCCTTCCTGATCGGCGAGCCGGTCGAGCAGCGCGTCGCACGCCTCGGTGACCGCTTGCTCCAGAGGCGCCACCGCCTTGGGCGTGAAACGCCGGGCCAGCGGGGCACGCAGGCGCGTGTGCTCGGGCGGGTCGTGGAACAGCATCCAGCCATCGAGCAACTCGATCGCTGCCGCCAGGGCTTCAGCCCTGCTGCCCGAGAGCCGACTGCGGAACGCACCCATGCGCTCGGTGGACAGGGCGCTCGACCGGAACGCCGCATCGAGTTCGGGATGGCCGAGCACGATCCACGCCCGGTGCCGGTCGCTCCACACCACCGGGGTGCGGTCGCGCACCCGGGCGAGGTAGCGATGAGGGTGGGCGATCGCTTCGGGGTGCTGCAGGTCGAGATCGGCGACCGGTCCGCGCGCCGCGGGTGCGCCGGCGTTCACAGCGGACGCATCCGCAGGCCGCCATCGATGCGGATGACCTCGCCGTTCAGCATCGGGTTGGCCACGATGTGCTCGACCAGCGCGGCGAACTCGTCGGGCGCACCGAACCGCGGTGGGAAGGGTGTCTCGTCGGCGAGCTGCTGCTGGAACTGGGGCAGCATGCCGGAGGCCATCGGGGTGTCGAACGAGCCTGGCGCCACCGACACCACGCGGATGCCGTGCGGGCCGAGGTCGCGCGCCAGCGGCAGCGTCATCCCGGCCACG
>JBEICS010000214.1:0-4707 GCA_040383925.1 Acidimicrobiaceae bacterium
GCTGCAGTTCGGCCAGCCAGGCGCAGTGCCTTGGCGACGAGGTTGGTGTCGTCGAGCGGCATGCCCGCGGCGAAGGGCCCGTCGGCGGTGAGGCCGGTGCCCGACGGGTCGATGAGCAGCGTGTCGGCGAGGTCGAGGGTGACCATCTCGGCGTCGATGAGGTGGTAGCCGTCGGCGCGCACGCCGGTGATGCGCAGGCCGAGGGTCAACTTCGCGTGGGCGGCGACGGTGACCGTGCTCACGGCGCCGCCTGGTCGGGGTCGGCTCCGGCCCGTGCCGCATCGAGGGCGATGGCGAGGCGACCCCACTCGTCGACCGACAGTTCCTCGGGTCGGCGCTGGGCGTCGATGCCGGCCGTCTCGAACACCTCGGCCGGCACCACTGCGACCAGCGAGCGGCGCAGCATCTTGCGGCGCTGGCCGAACGCGGTGCGGATGAGTCCGAACATCGTGTCGGGCCGTGCATCCGTGGCGGGCTCGGCGCGGCGGGTGATGTCGGCGAGCGCTGACTCGACGTTCGGGCGGGGGACGAACACGCTGGCCGGTACCAGGCCGGCCAGGCGGGCGGTGGCCCAGTACGACACCTTCACGCTGACCGCGCCGTAGGCCTCGGTGCGGGGCGCGGCGCAGAAACGCTCGGCCACCTCGCGCTGCACCATCACCAGCATCCGCTCGATGGCGGGCACACCGTCGAGCAGATCGCACACCAGCGGCGTGGCGACGTTGTACGGGAGGTTCGCCACCAGCACCCAGCGCGGCGATGCGGCCAACAGCACGGCCCAGTCGGCCTGCATGGCGTCGGCCTCGACCACCTGTACGTTCGGATGGTCGGCAACCACGTCGCGCAGGACGGGCACCAGGCCGCGGTCGACCTCGACGGCCAGCACCTCGGCGCCTGTCTCGGCCAGGGCGAGGGTGAGCGAGCCGAGGCCCGCGCCGATCTCGACCACATGGTCGCCGGGGCCCACGCCCGCCAGACGGGCGATGCGCCGAACCGTGTTGGGGTCGGCAACGAAGTTCTGCCCGAGTTGGCGGCGTGGCGCCAGGCCGTGCTCGGCCAACAGTTCGCCGACGTCGGCGCGCGACAGCACCCGGGTCACCAGCTCATGCGCACGAAGATGGGTGCGTCGACGAGGTCGGCGATGGTGGTGAACACTTGGGTGTCGATTGCGATGTCGACCCCGGCGGCGATGGACACGCCGAGGGTGTTGGTACAGGTGGCGCTGAGCCCGTTGTCGATGTTGGTGACCGTGATGACGGCACCCGACGGGGCCTTGGGTGCGGTGCAGGGACGGGTGACCGAGGCCTGGAGGTAGCGGAGGTACGTCGCGAGACCCTGCTGTTCGGTGGCGGTGGTGGCCTCGGGTCGGGCGACGTCGATGACCGCCGGTGGCACGATGACCGCGGTGTTGTCGAGGAACACGGGCAACTGGTCGGCGGTGGTGGGCACCGTGAACTCGATCGTGGTCTCGACGGGGGCGAGCGTGCCGCTGCCGTCGGTGACGGCGACGCTGTCGCTGTCGCCACCGTCGAGCAGCAACACGATGGGCACAGCGGCCAGGGTGAACACCGCGGCGATGGCGACCCGTCGCCGCTGGTACACGTTCATGGAGAAAAGGCTACGAACCGGGAGGGGGAACCGCAAGGCACCCGAGCACGGACCGGGTGGTGGCGACGGTGTGCGCGGCGAAGTCGGCGAACGGGATGTCGCGAAGATCGGCGATGAACTGTGCGACGTGGGCCACGTACGCGGGCTGATTGGGCCGGCCACGGTGCGGCGTGGGTGCGAGGTACGGGCTGTCGGTCTCGACCAGCAGGCGATCGATGGGGCACCAGCGCGCCGCGTCTTGCACGTCGGTGGAGTTCTTGAACGTGACGATGCCGCTGAACGACAGGTGCGCGCCCATCTCGACACAGCGTTGCGCCTCGGCCACGCCACCGGTGAAGCAGTGGAAGACGGTGCGTTCGGGCATGCCCTCGGCGGTGAGGATGTCGAACGTCTCGTCCCATGCGTCGCGGGTGTGGATGATGAGCGGCAGGCCGCGCTCGTGCGCCAGTTGGATCTGCGCGGCGAAGGCGGTGCGTTGGATGTCGCGGGGCGAGTGGTCGTAGTAGTAGTCGAGGCCCGCCTCGCCCACGGCGATGACGTTCGGGTCGTCGAGAAACGGCACGATCGAGTCGACCCCGTGCACCGCCTCGTGCGGATGCAGGCCGGCGGTGGCGTAGACACCGGGGTGCACGGCGGCGATGGCCACGGCCGCAGCGGTGGTGGCGGCATCGCAGCCGACGGTGATCATCGTGCTCACCCCTGCGGCACGCGCCGCGCCCAGCACGTCGGCGAGTTCGGCGCCGCGCGTGTCGTAGAGGTGACAGTGACTGTCGATCAGTTCGGGCGGGGTGGTGTCGGCCATCGGCTACTTGCGCGGGAAGAGCGGATCGCCCTTCACCACAGCGGTGCCGCCGGGGTACCGACCCCATGCGGCGGCGTCGGGCAGGCGCTGGTCGCTCACCTGGCCGGGCAGGCCGAGGCGCTGCCACACCGCCTGGCAGGTGGCGGGCAGGGCCGGCGAGGCGAGCACGGTGACGATGCGCAGCGCCTCGAGCGCGTCGCCCATCACGGCGTCGACCGCCGCGCCGGGCTCGGCCTTCCACGGCTCGTTGGCCTCGAGGTAGGCGTTGGTGGCGCGGATGAGCGACCACGTGGCGTCGAGCGCGCGGCTGGGCTGCACGTCGGCCCATCCGGCGATGGTGCCGGCCACGGCCTCGGCGGCCGCCTCGGCCAACGGCGAGTCGGCACGCGGTGCGGGGCCCACACCGTCGCACTTCTTGCCCACCACGGTGGCCACGCGCGACAGCAGGTTGCCGAAGTTGTTGGCGAGGTCGCTGTTGTAGCGGCCGGTGAGGCCCTCGTAGGTGAAGTCGCCGTCCTGGCCGAACGTGGTGTCGGCGAGCACGTAGTAGCGGAACCCGTCGACGCCGAACTCGTCGATGAGATCGAGCGGGTTCACCACGTTGCCCGACGTCTTGCTCATCTTCTCGCCGCCCACGAGCAGCCAGCCGCCGACGGCCCAGCCCTTCGGCGGCTCGAGGCCTGCCGACATCAGCATGGCCGGCCAGTACACGCAGTGGTGCCGGATGATGTCTTTGCCGATGAGGTGGTAGTCGACCGGCCACCACTGCTCGAAGCGATCCTGGTCGGTGCCGTAACCGATGGCGGTGATGTAGTTGGCCAGCGCGTCGAACCACACGTAGGCGACGTGCTTGGGGTCCCACGGCAACGGGATGCCCCACGTGAGGCTGGTGCGGCTGACCGAGAAGTCGCGCAGGCCCGAGCGGATGAGGCCGAGCGCCTCGTTGCCGCGGAACTCGGGCGTGATGGCGCCGGGGTGTGCGGCGTACCAGTCGAGCAGCCGGTCCTGGAAGCGGCTGAGGCGGAAGAAGTAGTTCTCCTCCTCGAAGTACTCGACGGGCCGCTTGTGGATGGGGCACTGGTCGCCCGGCAGCAGCTCTTCGTCGGTGTAGTACTCCTCGCACGCCACGCAGTACTTGCCCTGGTAGACGCCGAGCTCGATGTCGCCGGCGTCGTAGCAGCGCTGCAGCAGTTCCTGCACCCCGGCCCGATGTCGGGGCTCGGTGGTGCGGATGAAGTCGTCGTTCGAGATGTTCAGCCGCTGCCACGCATCCTGGAAGAGCGGTGCGATGCCGTCGGCGAACTCCTGCGGGGTCTTGCCGGCGGCGTCGGCAGCCTGTTGGATCTTCAGGCCGTGCTCGTCGGTGCCGGTGAGGAAGTGCACGTCGTCGCCGAGCAGTCGGTGCCAGCGGCACAGGGCGTCGCCGATGATGGTGGAGTAGGCGTGCCCGAGGTGGGGGCGGGCATTGACGTAGTAGATCGGTGTGGTGAGGTAGAAGTTGCTCACGGCGGGTCCTTTCGAGGAATGGCGGGCGTCGGCGGGGGTCAGTTGCCGGTGCGCATTCGACGGGAGGTCGCAGTGGCCCGGAAGCGGGCCACACCCGATGTACGAAGGGTCGTCACGGGGCACAGGATACGCCGGTCCGGCCACGGGGCGGCAAGCACGTTCCGACTACGTTCGCCGTATGGACGCGCATCGTCGCCAGTTGGGCCGGTACACGACGGTGCTGTTCGGGCACGAGCAGGGCAAGTACCCCGACGGCAACTCGGTGCTGGTGCGGGGCACCACGGGCAGTGTGCTCATCGACCCGTCGCTGAGTGCGCGCGACATCGAGCCGCCGCTGGCGGTCGACACCGTGCTGCTCACCCACACCCACGAAGACCATGCCGCGGGCGTGGCGGCCGTGCGATGGGGCGCGTTGAAGGTGCACCGCAACGATCTCGAGGCGCTGCGGTCGGTCGACGGGCTGATGGCGCTGTACGGACTGCCACAGTCGCTGTGGCCGCAGATGACCGAGTTCGTCACCGAGCGGTTCCAGTTCCTCGGATGGCCGCAGGCCGAGGGCATCGCCGACGGTGACGCGATCGACCTGGGTGGCGTGACCGTCACGCTGGTGCATGCGCCCGGCCACACCGCAGGGCACAGCCTGTACCTGATCGAGGGCGACGACGGTGTGCGCGTGGTGGTGACGGGCGACATCGACCTCACCGGGTTCGGCGCCTACTACGGCGACGCGGCGTCGAGCCTCGACTCGTTCGAGCAGACGCTGCAGATGGCACGCGAGTTGGTGGCCGACC
>JBEICS010000215.1:0-4667 GCA_040383925.1 Acidimicrobiaceae bacterium
ATCGCCTTTGCCGTCGCCTTCGTGTCGACGGTGGTCGGGGTGGCCGTCGGCGCCATCGCCGGGTACCGGGGCGGTTGGATCGACGACATCTTCATGCGGGTGACCGATCTGTTCCTCGTGGTTCCCGGGATCGCGCTGTTGGCCGTCGCCCTCCAAGGACTGGGCCGTAGCCCGATCGTCGTGGTGTTCGTCCTCGCCGGTCTCGGATGGACGACCGTGGCGCGAGTCGTCCGCGGCGAAGTGCTGTCGTTGCGCGAGCGAGAGTTCATCGATGCGGCCCGCGTCATCGGCAACAGCGGGCCACGTGTCGTGCTGAAGCACGTGCTGCCCAATCTCGCCGGGGTGATCGCGGTCAACGTGGCGCTGTCGATCGCCGGGGCCATCATCATCGAGTCGTCGTTGAGCTTCCTGGGCTTCGGTGTCCAGCCGCCCGAGACGAGTTGGGGAAACATGCTCAGTCAGGCATCGGGACTCGTCGGTACGTCCAAGGTGTTCCTTCTCTACTTCCCCGGGTTGTTCATCCTGGTGACGGTGCTCGCCGTCAACTTCGTGGGCGACGGCTTGCGCGATGCGCTCGACCCGCGGTCGGGAACCGGTGTCGGTGGCCGGCGATGACGCAGCGCACGACCGACACCCCGGTGCTGAGCGTGACCGACCTGTCGGTGACGTTCCGTTCTCGTCACGGCGACGTCCCGGCGCTGCGCAACGTGAGTTTCGATGTCGCCGCCGGCGAGACCGTCGGGCTGGTCGGCGAGTCGGGCTCGGGCAAGAGCCTCACGTCCGCAGCCATCATGGGCCTGCTGCCGCGGAACGCCGAGGTCACCGGCAGTGTCCGACTCCTCGGCCGTGAGCTGCTCGGACTCCGCGAGAGCGAGCTTCGCTCACTGCGCGGCCAGCGTGTTGCCGTGGTGGCGCAAGACGCGTTGACCGCGCTCAATCCGGTCCACACCGTCGGGCGCCAGATCGGAGAAGCGATCATCGTGCACGACGACTCGCTGTCGCGGGCGGCGTTACGATCGCGGGCCATCGACCTGCTCGACCTCGTGGGCATTCCCAACGCGCAGGAGCGAGTCGACCAGTTCCCGCACGAGTTCTCGGGTGGGATGCGCCAGCGCGTGCTCATCGCGATGAGCATCGCCAACGAACCCGACCTGCTGATCGCTGATGAACCGACTACGGCCCTCGACGTGACGGTCCAGGCCCAGGTGCTCGACGTGCTCGAGCGGATCCAGGACCGCACCGAGAGTTCGGTGCTGCTGATCACCCACGACCTCGGTGTCGTTGCCGGCGTCGCCGATCGGGTCGTGGTGATGTACTCGGGCAGCCCCGTCGAAGAAGGCGACGTCGAGTCGATCTTCTACACCCCGTCGCACCCGTACACGCGTGGTCTTCTCCGCTCGCTGCCGCGGCTCGACTCACGCCGTCAGGGCGAGCCGCTGTTCCGTATCCCCGGGTACCAGCCGGGGCCGGCCGAACGGCCCGACGGGTGTGCGTTCAATCCTCGCTGCGACGACGCCATCGCCGGGGTCTGCTCGGTGGCTGCACCAGCTGCGGTGACGCTCCACCCGACGCACCGTGCGGCGTGTCACCTCCTGACGTCGGCATCGGAGGTGGGAGCGTGACACCAGTGCTGGAAGTGCGCGACCTGGTGAAGGAGTTCCACGTCAGGGGCGGTGCCTTGCGACGGCGGACGGGCACCGTCACGGCCGTGAACGGCGTGTCGTTCTCGCTCGCCCGCGGCCAGACGCTGGGAATCGTCGGCGAGACCGGCTGCGGCAAGTCGACGGTCGGTCGCTGTCTCGTTCGTCTGATCGAGCCGACGTCGGGCGACATCCTGCTCGACGGACAATCCATGGGTGCACTGACACCACGCGATCTGCGACTGCTCCGACGACGTGTCCAGCTGGTGTTCCAAGACCCGTACGCCTCGTTGGATCCTCGGCAGCGAGTGGCCGATGCCATCGAGGAACCACTCCTGCTCCATCACCTGGCGCAGGGTCGTCGCGACGAACGGGTACGGGAACTGCTCGACACCGTCGGGCTCTCGAGCTCGATGGGCGACAGCTACCCGCACGAGTTGTCGGGTGGGCAGCGCCAGCGCGTCGGGATCGCACGGGCATTGGCGTTGGAGCCGGAGGTGCTCGTGCTCGACGAACCGGTCAGCGCCCTCGACGTGAGCGTGCAAGCCGGTGTGCTCAATCTCCTCGAAGAGCTCCAGGAGCGACTGGGCCTGGCCTTCGTGTTCATCGCGCACGACCTGTCGGTGGTGCGCCATCTCTGCCACGAGGTGGCGGTGATGTACCTCGGGCGCATCGTCGAGACCGGCGCGGTCGACGACCTCTACGAGCGCCCGCGGCACCCGTACACGGCAGCACTCCTGTCGGCGGTGCCGGTGCCCGACCCTCGGGTGCAGCGTTCGCGCCGCCGCATCCTGCTCGAAGGCGATCTGCCGTCGCCGATGAACCCACCGTCGGGCTGTGTGTTCCGGACGCGCTGCTGGTTGGCCACCGACGAGTGCGCGTCGTCGCTGCCGCAACTCGACACCGATGGCAGCGGGACGGGGACCCGGTTCGCCTGTCATCATCCCCTCACGCCGACCGATCTGGGTGGAGGTCCTGCATGAACTCGGCTGCTGGAACCGACGAGGTCGTTCCGTCGTGGCGATCACGGTTCGAGGCCCCGTTCCCGGTCGCTGTACGCCCCGGGCTCGGTGGGGGTGGCGACCGCTCGGTGATGATCACCCAGGGCGTCGATGGCTTCTCGCTCCAGGTGTGGGACGGGTCCACCAGCGAGCTGCACGATGTGTCGTTCGACGGCACGTCGTTCGCGACGACCGTCACGGCTGATGGCAGATGGATCCTCGATCTGCTCGATCCGACCGGCTCGGAGGTCGGTCACCTGCATGCGACCAGCTTCGACGGTGCGATCTCGCGGAACCTGACGCCTCACTTCGACAGCTACGTCATGCGTGGCCTCGACGTGACCGCAGACTGCCGATTCGTCGTGCTCACCGCAGCCAACGAGCACGGGTTCGCCGTCTGGTGGCTCGACAGCGAACAGCGCGAGGAGGCGCGCCGCCTGTTCTGGTCGGAGTCGGAGGCGTGGTCGGGGATCGTCTCGGCGGACGCGACGCTGGTTGCGATCGACACCACCGATCACAACCCTGGGACCAGGCGATTCGCCGTCACAGTGGTCGACGCTCGCACCGGCGAACTGGTGGCGACGCTCACCGATGGTCCGCTCGGCCCCGTCCGGCGCGTCGCGTTCTCGAACGTGGCCGGCGACCCGCGGGTGCTCGCCAACACCGAGCGCAGCGGCTGGGCGCGGCCGGTGGTGTGGAACCCGCTCACCGGTCACCGCACCGACATCACGCTCGACGAACTCCGTGGCGACGCGATCGCGCTCGACTGGAACGCGGCTCGCGAGCGCGTGCTCATCCTGCACAACGACGCTGGCGTGCATTCGTTGCTGGAGCACGACCTCGTCGCAGGCACGACCAGCGTGCTCCCGGTGCCCCCGGGTGCCTATGCCGATTTCGACACCGGCGATGCGTTCCCGGTGATCTTCACGTCGCACTACGCACCGGACGGAACGATCCGCATCGTGCGCTCGCGCTGGGACCTCCCGATCCACCTGCTGGAACTGGGCGACGACAGAAACGTCGTCGAGGTACTGCCGCCGCCGGTCGTGCCGACCGGTGTGAGCCTCAGGTCGCACACGGTGCACAGTGCCGACGGCACGCCGGTGCAGTTGTGGGTGGGCAGGCCGCAACGCGGCGAGATCGTCGGCGCAGTGTTGGAGGTACACGGCGGCCCGAACCTGGTGACGACCGACCGGTACGACCCCACCGCACAGGCGTGGATCGATGCCGGCTTCGTCTTCGCATCGTTGAACTACCGCGGCTCGGTCACCTTCGGACGCGAGTTCCGGGAGGGCTTCTGGGGGAACGTCGGCGAGCGTGAACTCGACGACATCGCCGCCGCCGTCGACCGACTGGTCGAACACGAAGGCGTGCCGGCGTCGGCGATCTTCATCACCGGTGCCTCCTATGGCGGGTTCCTGACGCTGCTCGCACTGGGTCGCCGGCCAGATCTCTTCGCCGGTGGTCTGGCGCACGTGGCCCTTGCCGACTGGCGAGCGGCCTATCCCGACATGACGCCCGCGCTGCAGGTGGCGTGGCGCGGATTCATCGGCGGGAGCATCGAGGACCACGGCGACGCATGGATCAAGGCGTCGCCGATCACCTACGTCGATGCTGTCCGTGCGCCGGTCTGGCTGAACCAAGGTGAGTACGACACCCGCACACCACCGGTGCAGGCCCAGCGGTACGCCGACGCACTGCGCGCGGCGGGTGGCGATGTCGTCATCGAGTTCTTCCCGGGCGGCCACATGCCGGGCGGCCTGCAGGCGCTGCGCACCGACTTCTCGCGAATGCTGGAACTCACCCTCCGGGCTCTCGCCGGCAAGCCCTGGTCGGCATCCTGAGGTCGGACGTCGGTCGGTACCCGCTCACTACACTCCTGCTTGCGGCGTGGGGCCGCCATGGGGAAATGAGGCAGTGATGACGAACCCGAATCTTCCGGGCCGACTCGGCAATCCCGACCTGACGCTGGGAGACGATCCGCGTTCCGACCCGCGCATGGTTGCGGCGATGATCCCGATCGGCC
>JBEICS010000216.1:0-4658 GCA_040383925.1 Acidimicrobiaceae bacterium
GCGCTCAGCTAGGGCGTACGTGCAGTGTGGCCCACACCGGTTGATGGTCCGACGCCTCGCAGTCACCATCGATCTCGGCGTCGATCACGTCGACACCGTCGTTCACCAGGATGAAGTCGATGCGCAGGTCGTAGTACGCGCCCTGGCCGAGGTCGGCGCGGAACGTGATCTCACTGGGCGTGCGCGCCGTCGTGGGCGACCACGAGTCGCGGTAACCGGCCCGGTTCATCACGTCGAGCACCGGCGAGTGGGGCTCGTCGTTGAAGTCGCCGCACACGATTGCTGCGTGCGGCATCGGCAGGTCGGCGTACAGCCAGTGCTCGCGTTCCGCGGGGTCGGCGCTGGTACCGCACCGCGCTCCGCCCTCGATCGGGGCCTCGTGCAATCGGCGCACCAGGTCGCTCACCTGCGTCATCCGGTTGAGTTCGCTGATGTCGGTGAGGTGCACGTTCACCACCCGCACCGGGCCCTCCGGCGTATCGATGACGGTCTCGAGCGCGCAGCACCAGGCGTTGGCCAGCGGCCCGGTGTGCAGCATCGGCAGCGGGAACGTGCGCGACGACACGATCGGGTAGCGGCTGATCACCATCTGGCCGTACTGGCGGCGGACGTTGTGCACCCGGCCATCTGCATCGACGGTGCTCGCGTCGATGTCGATCATCGGCCCGAACGCCCAGTACCGGTCGGGCAGCAGCGCGGCGATGTCGGCGGCCTGGTCGGCCATTGCGGTGCGCGGCCAGTGACGGTCGACCTCCTGTAGGCAGATCACGTCGGCGTGGCGCACCGCGTCGACGGTTCGGGACAGGTCGTACACACCGTCGCGGCCGAGCGAGTACTGGATGTTGTACGACACCACGCGCATGGGGTTCTCCGCTGTTGGCCAGATGTTCAACTGGGGTTCGACCGCGGACACTAGTGTCAGGGCCGAGATTCCACGGGGAGGACCACCGATGAGTGCGAAGCACTTCAGGAGCACGAACGGGAGCGCGCGGCGAGGTGTCGTGCTGCTGGCCGCTGCGGTACTGGCCAGCACTGCGCTCGTGGCGTGCGGCGGTGGCGACAGCGGCACCAAGGGTGTGCTGCGCGTGGCGTACTACGCGGCCAGCGGTGCCGAGACGATGGACCCCTACGACGGCAACCGGTTCTGGCCGACGATCAACATGGTGTTCGACCGCCTCATCGGTGTCGACAAGGACTTCCAGCCGATCCCCGAACTGGCCACCACGTGGGAGCCCAACGCCGATCTCACCGAATGGACCATCGCGCTCCGCGACAAGGTGACGTTCCACGACGGCAGCACCTTCGACTCGGCCGATGCGGTCTACAGCATCAACCGGATGATCGACCCCGAGTTCGACTCGCCCGTTCGAGCGGTGCTCGGCATCATCACCAAGGCGGAAGCCGTCGACCCGCTGACGGTGAAGCTCACCCTCGCCAGCGGTGAGGCCGACCTGCCCGTGCTGTTGGCCGACTACCGCGCCCTGATGACTCCGGAGGGCTCGCAGGACAGCGTGGGCACCAAGCCCGTCGGCACCGGTCCGTTCAAGATGGAGAAGCTCGACGCTCAGGGCACGACGGTGCTCGTGGCCAACGAGCAGTACTTCTTCGGCGCCCCGAAGGTGGCCCGCATCGAGATGCCCAACATCGCCGACGCCGCTGCCGCCACGCAGGCGCTGTCGGCCGGTCAGGTCGACCTGATGCTCACCATCGATGCCAAGAGCGCCGCGCTGTTCAGCGACACGTCGAAGTTCACGGTGCAGCGCATTCCATCGGGCGACTGGAACGCCATCGACTTCCGTGTCGACCAGAAGCCATACGACGACGCACGGGTGCGCAAGGCGCTGCGCATCGCCGCCGACCGTCAGGCCCTCACCGACCTCGTGCTCGGGGCCGGCGGCGGTGTGCCGACGTGCGACACACCGGTGTGGAGCGGCGATCCGTACCGCTGGGAAGGCGACTGCGCCCAGGACATCGAGGGCGCCAAGCAGTTGCTGGCCGAAGCCGGTTTCCCCGACGGGATCGACATCGAGATCTTCACCAGCGACGTGGAAGAGCACATGGTCGAACTCGTCGAGGCGTATCAGGAGCAGGTGAAGGCAGCCGGCATCCGGGTGACGCTCACCATGACCGATGCCAGCGCCTACTGGGACAACGTCTGGATGATGGAGCCTGCGTTCGTCGACAGTTGGGGCCAGCGTCCTGCCGTGCAGGTGTTGAACGAGGTGTACCGCTCGACCGCGACCTGGAACCCCACCGGCCAGGCCGACCCCGAACTCGACGCGATGCTCGACGATGCCCGCTCGACGCTCGATGCAGGCCAGCGCACCGAGAAGTACCAGTCGATCCAGCAGTACCTGTTCGAGAACACTGCCATCTTCGTGCCGTACCACAAGACCTTGGTGCGGGCGATGAGTGCGAACGTGAAGGGCCTCGAGCCGGTGGTGGTCGACGCCGTGCGGTGGGAGAAGATCGAGGTTGGCTGACCGGTGACCGGCTATGTGCTGCGTCGAGCAGCGCTGTCGGTCGGCGTGTTCGTCGTGATGGCGGTGCTCACGTACCTGGGTGTCGCCGCGCTGCCGGGCGATGCCTGCACGGCGCTGCTCGGCAAGTTCGCCACGGCCGAGAAGCTGGCCCAGTGCCGCGCCGAGCACGGTCTCGATGCTCCCGTACTGCAGCAACTCGGCGACTGGATGGCTGGTCTGCTGCAGGGCGATCTGGGCTACTCGGTGAAGCGGGGCGCACCGGTGGGCGAACTGATGGTGCCCCGACTCCGAAACGCGTTGCTGCTGGCGGGCGTGGCGAGCCTGCTGGCGTTCCCTGCGGCCATCATCGTCGGCCTGGCCACCGGTCGGCGCGAGCAGTCGAAGGTCAGTCGCACGGTCGACACAGCCGCCCTGGTGGCGATGACGCTGCCCGAGTTCGTCACCGCCTCGGTGCTGTGGCTGGTGCTGTCGGTGTGGCTGCCCATCCTGCCCGCCGTCACCGTGGTGAGCAGCGACGACTCGATCGTCGACCTGCTGCCCAACGTGTGGCTCCCGGCCATCACGCTAGCCGTGCTGGTGTTCGCCCACGTGATGCGGTCGATGCGGGCCTCGGTGTCGGCCACCTCGCGTCGGCCCTTCGCCGACGCAGCTCGACTGCGCGGTGTGGCCGAGGCGACAGTGGTGCGCCGTCACATCCTGCCGGCGGCCCTGCCGCCCACGGTGAACGTCGTCGCAGTCACCGCCGCCTGGCTGCTGACCGGAACGTTCGTGGTGGAGGTGGTCTTCAACTATCCGGGGCTCGGGCGCCTCGCCGTCGACGCCATCGCCGACCGCGACACCGACCTCATTCTGGCCCTCACCCTGCTCGGTCTCGCGGTTTTCATCACGGCCTCGTTCCTGGCCGACACCGTCATCCGGTTGCTCGACCCACGGGTGCGGGCGGGGGTGGGCCGAGCATGACCGCGGTGAACGCATCGGCCGCGCCGACATCCGCTCCACGGCGTCGGCGGTGGCTGTCGGTGGGAGCCGTCGTGGTGGCCGGACACATCCTGCTGGCGCTGTTCGTGCCGCTGCTGCCGCTGCAGTCGCCCACGGCGCAGGACGCCACCGCGGTGTTGCAGGGCGCGTCGGGTGCGCACTGGTTGGGTACCGACGACCTCGGCCGCGACGTGCTGTCGCGCACCCTGTGGGGTGGGCGTCCGTCGATCGGCATCGCGTTCGGCGCGGTGCTGCTGGCAGGCCTGCTCGGTGTACTCATCGGTGCGGCCGCGGCACTGGCCGGCGGCTGGCTCGACGATGTGCTGATGCGGGTGAACGATGTCTTGCTGGCACTGCCGTCGCTGCTGGTGCTGATGCTGGTGGCCAGTTTCATCGGCCGTCAGCCGGTGGTGCTGACGCTCACCCTGGCGGTGATGTACGCCCCGCCCATCGCCCGGCTCGTGCGCGGTGCCACCCTCGGTGTGCTCGGCCGCGATTTCGTCGTGGCGGCCCGACTGCGCGGCGCCGGCTCGGGTGAGATCGTGGTGCGCGAGGTGCTGCCCAACATCCGCGGTGTGGTGATCACCGAGGTGGCGATGCAGTTCTCGTGGATCCTGCTCGCCTTCAGTTCGCTCAGTTTCCTGGGTCTGGGCACGACACCTCCGACACCCGAATGGGGCCTGATGGTGGCGGGGGCCCGCACCTACATCACCATCAACGCCCTCCCGCTGGTGGCGCCGATGGTGATGCTCGCTTCGCTCGTGTTGGCCGTGAACTCGCTGATCGATCGCAGCGCGCTCGGAGAGCAGTCGTGAGCGGCCCGGCCATCGAGGTGGAGGGCCTCACCATCGTGCCGCGTGGTGCCGGGCCGGGGGCGGCGGTGCTGCGCGACATCCATCTCCGGGTCGAGGCAGGGACCCGGCTCGGTGTGGTGGGCGAGTCGGGCAGCGGGAAGTCGACGCTGCTCAGGGCGCTGGTGGGCAACTGCGGCCGCGGTCTGGAGGTGTCGACGGGCTCGGCGCGCACCGCTGGTCACGACCTGTTCGCCCTTCCCGACGACGAGCGGCGTGCGTTGCTGGGCACAGCGGTGGCGCTGGTGCCGCAGAGTGTGGGCTTGTCGCTCACCCCGCACCTCACGGTCGAGGCCCAGTTCCGCGACCTCGGCATGCTGGATCGAGTTGCCGAACTGCTCGACGA
>JBEICS010000217.1:0-4602 GCA_040383925.1 Acidimicrobiaceae bacterium
AATGCCGCGTCGAACAGCAGCAGCAGGCCGGCGCCACCAGCGTCGACCACGCCGGCGTCGGCCAGCACCGGCAGCAGTTCGGGCGTGCGGGCCAGCGACGCCCGGCCTGCATCGCGTCCGGCACGCACGACGTCGGCGAGCGCTCCTCCTGCATCGGCTGCGACGACCGCACCATCAGCGGCGTCGCGCGCCACGGTGAGGATGGTGCCCTCGACCGGCCGCTGCACCGCACGCACAGCCGACTGTGCCGCGGCACGCAGCGCCTGTGCCACGAGGACCGGGCCGGCACCGTCGGGCGGGGCGTCGGCGAGCACCCCGGTGAACCCGCGCAGCAACTGGCTGAGGATGACACCGCTGTTGCCGCGGGCACCCATCAGCGAGCCGTGGGCGATGGCAGCGCAGCACGTCGTCATGTCGGGCGCCTCGCCGCCGGCCTGCTCGAGCTCGGCCACCACGGCGTCGAGCGTGCGCGCCATGTTGGTGCCCGTGTCGCCGTCGGGCACCGGGTAGACGTTCAGCCGGTCGATGGCGGCGGCGTGCCGGCCGAGCAGGTGGCAGAACGTCGCCACGGTGGCGCGCAGCGAAGAGGCGGACAGCACGTCGGGGTGGACCACGGCTTCACTGTAGGGAATGGCTCCATCGGCGGAAACGATCGAACGATGCCTGCGCTTGCTTGGGGAAGATCGACACGGCGCTGGTACAGTTCTCTGGCTTTACGGCCAGCCGTCGCGTCTTCGTCGCCCGGCCCCGTGCAGTTCGGTCGCAGGAAAGAAGGCGAGTCATGGCATCAGTATGTGAAGTGTGCGGCAAGGGCCCATCGTGGGGCATGTCGGTCTCGCACTCGCATCGGCGCACCAAGCGCCGCTGGAACCCCAACGTGCAGCGTGTGCGCGCCATCGTGAAGGGTGCCCCCAAGCGGGTGTACGCCTGCACCGGTTGCATCAAGAGCGGCAAGATCGTCAAGGCCGGCTGAGGCAGCCGTGCAAGGCGTCATCAAGTCGTACGACCCCTCCACGGGCACCGGCGTCGTGATGCGCGACACCGATCTCGGCGAGTTCGACCTGGCGGCCGACGCGCTCGAAGGTTCGATCTTCCGGATGTTGCGTCAGGGCCAGCGGGTCGTGTTCGACCTCGACGGCGACGGACGTGCCACCACCTTGCGTCTCGGCAGCGAGCGCGACATGGGAACGCCCGGCCAGTAGGCCGGGCGTTTGTTCATCTCACCCCCACTCCACCCCCGTCCCGGTGACACGACATGTGTCGACCGGAAAGGAGCCCCGATGAGCGCCACCACGATGAACTCCCGGTTGCTGGAGTGGGTCGACGAGTGGGCAGCCGTGCTGCAGCCCGAGAGCATCTACTGGTGCGACGGCAGCGCCGACGAGTACGAGCGGCTGTGCCAGGTGCTGGTCGATGCCGGCACGTTCACCAAGCTCGACGAGGCCAAGCGCCCCAACAGCTACTGGGCCCACAGCGACCCGGGCGACGTCGCCCGCGTCGAGGACCGCACCTTCATCTGCTCGGTCGACCCGGCCGACGCCGGCCCGAACAACAACTGGCGCGACCCCGCCACGATGCGGTCCGAGTTGATGGAGCTCTACGCCGGGGCCATGCGCGGCCGCACGATGTACGTCGTGCCGTTCAGCATGGGCCCGCTCGGCTCGCCCATCGCCCACATCGGCGTGCAGCTCACCGACTCGGCCTATGTGGCCGTGAACATGCGCATCATGACCCGTATGGGCCAAGGCGCACTCGACGTGCTCGGCGACAGCCAGTGGGTGCCCTGCGTGCACTCCGTCGGCGCGCCCCTCGCCGCCGACCAGGCCGACGTGGCGTGGCCGTGCAACCCCGACAACAAGTACATCGTCCACTTCCCCGAGACCCGCGAGATCATGAGCTTCGGCTCGGGCTACGGGGGCAACGCCCTGCTGGGCAAGAAGTGCTTCGCGCTGCGTATCGCCTCGGTGATGGCCCGCGACGACGGCTGGCTGGCCGAGCACATGCTCATCCTCAAGCTCACCAACCCGTCGGGTGAGGTGCAGTACATCGCGGCCGCCTTCCCGTCGGCCTGCGGCAAGACCAACCTCGCCATGCTCGTGCCCACCATCCCGGGCTGGAAGGCCGAGACCATCGGCGACGACATCTGCTGGATGAAGTTCGGTGCCGATGGCCGTCTGTACGCCATCAACCCCGAGGCCGGCTTCTTCGGCGTGGCCCCGGGCACCGGCTACGACACCAACGCCAACGCGATGGAAACCCTGTGGGGCAACTCGATCTTCACCAACACCGCGCTCACCAGCGACGGCGACGTGTGGTGGGAGGGCATGAGCGACGACGCACCGGCGCGGGCCACCGACTGGCGCGGCAATGCGTGGACCCCCGAGGTCGATACGCCGGCCGCCCACCCCAACGCCCGCTTCACTGCCCCGGCGTCGCAGTGCCCTTCGGTGGCGTCGGAATGGGAAGACCCGGCGGGTGTGCCCATCTCGGCAATCCTGTTCGGCGGTCGCCGCCGCACCACGGTGCCCCTGGTCACCCAGGCCACCAGCTGGGACCACGGCGTGTTCCTCGGCTCCATCATGGCCAGCGAGACCACCGCCGCCCAGCAGGGCGCCGTCGGCAACCTGCGCTTCGACCCGATGGCCATGCTGCCGTTCTGCGGCTACAACATGGCCGACTACTTCGCCCACTGGCTGGCCATCGGCAACCACAGCGACGAGTCGAAGCTGCCGAAGATCTTCTTCGTCAACTGGTTCCGCCGCGACGACAACGGTCGCTTCCTGTGGCCCGGCTACGGCGAGAACAGCCGCGTGCTGAAGTGGGTGTTCGAGCGGGTGGCGGGTCTCACCGACGCCGTCGACACCCCCATCGGCCTGCTGCCCGCCCCGGGCGCGCTCGACACCACCGGCCTCGGGGTGGCCAACGACGACCTCGAGACCCTGTTGTCGGTCGACACCGACGGCTGGAAGTCGGCCATCCCGCAGATCCGGGCGCACTACGAGCAGTTCGGCTCGCACCTGCCGGCCCGGCTGGGCGAGTTCCTCGACCAGCTCGACAGCTCGCTGGCCTGAGGACCACCCGCCTCAGCTCATGAACAGGGCCCGCAACGCGAGCCCCATCAGGAACAGGCTGCCCACCCCGTAGATGAGGTAGCGGCGGCCCTTCAACTGCAGGCCGTACGAGTAGACGATGCCGATGGCCACGATGCCGCTGAATTCGTACAGCATGTGCAGTTTCGGGAACTCCCAGTCGTAGCGCGCCTTCAGCACCGAGGCGGCGCACACGTTCAGCACCACCACCAGATAGGCGATGGCGGTGGCCACCCACAGCGGCCGACCGCGCAGCCGCTCGACGCGGTGCGCGGCCAGCGCCCACGCTCCGACGAACGCGGCGACACCGACCTGCACCCACAGCCCGATGTGGTACAGGTCGTAGAGCGACTGACCGTCCAGCGTGTGCTCCGGGTCAGGCGGGCGAGGCTGACGCCATCGCCGCCTGCGCCTGGGTGATGAGCGCTGCAGCCTCGTCGTAGGCCGCGGCGGAGATGACGACCAGTTCGTCGATCTCGTCGTCGCTGAACCCCGCCAGGGTGCGGAAGTGCCGGGCGAGGTGCACCGGGTTCTCGTCGCGCTCGCCGCGGAACCCGCCGAAGCTGAACAACTTGTCGACAGCCTTCTGGAACTCGAGCGCGTCCTTCTGGCGCTGCGGGTCGTTGGCCGTGATCCGGCGCAGCCAGTCGCTGCCCATCTTCACGTGCGTCACCTCATCGGCGAGCATCCAGTCCTCGCAGTACGCCAACACGGGGTCGGACAAGGTGGTGCCGAAGTCGCGCATCGTCTTGAACACATCGATGGCGAGGCCCTCGAGCGCCCGGTTCACCCCGGTGAGGCGCAGCACCGGGTCGGCGTTGCAGGCCGCTTCGTACAGGGTGGTGCCCTCGGCGAACTCGCCGATCTCGGTGCCCATGTGCTCGCTGAGCTTGCAGCTGATCTCGACATGGCGGGCCTCGTCCCAGCACTGGCGGGCCATGTCGAGCTTCAATCCGAACGGCGCCTCGTCGCGGCCATCGCCGGTGGTGAAGTCGAAACAGGTGCGACCGGCACCCTCGAGCGCCTGGATCTCGCCCACGAAGATGCCGTGCATCAGGCCGCGGGCGTTGTCGGAAAAGCGCGGCAGGTGCGGCAGCAGGTTGTTCTGCTGCGCTGCCGGATGGAGATTGCGCGGATCGAACAGGGTGACCTCGGCGGTCACCTGCTGGAAGCGGGAGTCGCGGGCGAGTTCCGACACGGGGAGCATGCGCTTCATGGATGCGAACTGTACCCATCCGAGCACAGCGGCGCAGCCCTCTGGCGCGAACGCCTCAGGAGGTGGCCGGAGCCCGACCGACTACTCGCCGCAGGTGACACCACCGATGACCGATTGCACGGTGTCGGCATCGGTGTCGCCGGTGAGGAAGCCGGAGAGGTTCTCGTTCACCACGAAGTAGGGGCCGAACACGTCGTCGCCGCCGTACACGTACACACCCGGGAAGGCGCTCTTCAGGTCGGCCACGGTGGAACCCACGGCGATGCCCTCGGGCGTCGCCATGCCGGCCGGGGTGAT
>JBEICS010000218.1:0-4601 GCA_040383925.1 Acidimicrobiaceae bacterium
AGGCGAACCCGGACTGACCGGGTTCAGGCCGCCGGCCGGGCCCGCACGTAGCGGGTGAACAAGAACCCATCGTCCTCGAGGACGTGCGCGAGGTCCATACGGTTCAGCAGGGGGAGCGCTCCCGACGTGATGCGCGGCCCGCTCCCACCGCACACGAGTGGCGACACGGTGAGGTTCAACTCGTCGATCAGGTCGGCTTCGGCCAGGGCGGCGTTCAGGACCGCACCACCTTCCACCTGGATGAAGTCGACGTCGAGTTGTTCCAGCGCGGCGGCCAGATCGACCGAGCCGTGCCCGGCGCGGATGCTGTCGACCGGTACCTCTGGTGCGTCGACGGGCAGGATGACGAACCCGGCGCCGCTGGTGAACAACGCGCTCGAGTAGTCGAGATCGCCGCTGCGCGACACCACGCCCACACGCTGGCCCGGCTTGCTCGGCGGGCCGTAGCCCTCGATGCGGACGGTGGCCGCACCTACCAGCATCATGTCGGCCAGCCGCCGCAGGCCCAGCAGCACCGCCAGGTCGGCCTCGCTCGACAGAGCGCGTGAATTGCCCTCCACCACGGTGGTGCCGTCGAGGCTCGACACCATGCACAGGCCGAGCCACGGCCGGTTGGCAGGTCGCGAACGATCGACGCCATACGCATCGGCGACGGTGACGTGGTCGGCCGGGTACGGATGCAGGCGGCGCATGGGTGCGATGATGCCAGTCATGCCGACCGACCACGTCATCGCAGCCGCAGACACCCGCACCGCCTACCGCACCTGCCCGCTGTGCGAAGCGGGTTGTGGTCTGGAGGTGTCGGTACGTGGGCCGCAGGTGGTGCGCATCCGTGGCGACCGCGACGATGTGTTCAGCCACGGGTACCTGTGCCCGAAGGGGTCGACCCTCAAGCAGCTGCACGACGATCCCGACCGGGTGCGCCGGCCGCTGGTGAAGCGTGGGGGAGTGCATGTCGAGGTCGACTGGGACGAGGCGTGGGCCGAGGTCGAGCACGGGTTGCGTGGGGTGATCGAGCGGTACGGGCGCGAATCGGTGGCGGTGTACCTCGGCAATCCCAGCGCGCACAGCCTGTCGGCGATGACGTTCAACCGGTCGCTGTTGCAGGGCATCGGCACCCGGCAGCGCTACAGCGCGTCGACCGTCGACCAGATGCCCCGCCAGGTGGCCGCCGGCTATGTGTTCGGCACGCCGGTGTCGGTGCCGGTGCCCGACCTCGACCGAACCGACTACCTCGTCGTCATCGGGGCCAACCCGTACGCGTCGAACGGCAGTCTGTGCACCGCGCCCGATTTCCCCGGCCGCATCGAGGCCATTCGTGCGCGTGGTGGCAGTCTTGTGGTGGTCGACCCACGTCGGAGCCGCACGGCCGAGGAGGCCGACCGCTGGCTGCCCATCCGCCCCGGCACCGACGCCCTGTTCCTCGCGTCGATCGTTGCTGTGCTGGCAGAGGAAGGCCTGGTCGCGGTGGGCGACCACGTGTCGGCACACCTGCGCGGTCTCGACACCGTGCTCGCCGCCTGCGCCCGCTTCACGCCCGAGTCGGTGGCTGCGGCGACCGGTCTCGATGCCGACGAGATCCGCACCGTTGCCCGAGAACTGGCGGCGGCGCCGTCGGCCGCGGTGTACGGCCGCATCGGCACCACCACCACCGAGTTCGGCACCACCACCTCGTGGCTCATCGACGTCGTCAACATCGCCACCGGCAACCTCGACCGTTCGGGTGGCTCGATGTTCGCGATGCCGGTGGCCGGCGGGGCCAGCACCCGTGGCCGGTCGGGGAGCGGGTCGGGATTCAGTACGGGCCGAGGGCACACCCGGGTGAAGGGTCTGCCCGAGGTGATGGGCGAGTACCCGGTGGGCACGCTGGCCGACGAGATCACCACGCCTGGCGAGGGGCAATTGCGTGCCCTGGTCACCGTGGCCGGCAACCCGGTGCTGTCGACGCCGCACTCGGTGCAACTCGATGCGGCCCTCGCCGACCTCGAGTTCATGGTCAGCGTCGACATCTACCTGAACGAGACCACCCGGCACGCCGACGTGGTGCTGCCCAGTCCGTCGCAGTTGCAGCGCGGTCACTACGACCTGTTGCTGCTGCAGTTCGGCATCCGCAACGTGGCCAACTACAGCGAGCCGGTGCTGCCGCTCGACGACGGGCAGCCCGACGAGTGGGAGATCCTCGCCAAGATCGCCCTCCTGGCCCAGGGCCTGGGCGTCGATGCCGAGGTGTCGGCCCTCGACGACCTCGCCGTGGCAGCGATGGTCCGCTCGTCGGTTTCCGACCCTTCGTCGCCTATCCCCGGCCGTGATGCCGACGAGATCCTCGAGGCGCTGACGGCGAGCGGGCGCCGTGGGCCGGAACGGCTGCTCGACCTGATGCTGCAGACGGGGCCGTTCGGCGCAGCCTTCGGCGCCCGCGACACGGTGTCGACGCCCGACGGCGAGCGCCCCGCAGCCAGCCTCGACGTGCTGCTGGCGAACCCGCACGGCGTCGACTACGGCCCGCTGCAGCCACGCCTGCCCGAGATCCTGCGTACGCCGTCGGGGATGATCGAGCTCGATCACCCGGTGCTGCTGGCCGATCTCGAACGCCTGGCCGACACGGTCGAGACCCTCGCTGCCCGCGGCCTGGTGCTGGTGGGTCGCCGCGACCTGCGCAGCAACAACTCGTGGATGCACAACATCGAGGTGCTGGTGAAGGGCAAGCCGCGCTGCACGCTGCACGTGCACCCCGACGACGCTGCCCGTTTGGGCCTGGCCGACGGCAGCCACGCCCGTATCACCAGCCGGGTGGGCACCGTCGACGCCCCGGTCGTCGTCACCGACGAGGTGCGCCCGGGTGTGGTGAGCCTGCCGCACGGGTGGGGCCACGATCGCCCCGACACCCGCCTGCGAGTGGCTGCCGAACGCGCCGGGGTGAACAGCAACGTCCTCGCCGACCACGAGGCGATGGACCCGCTGTCGGGCACCTCGGTGCTGAACGGCATCCCGGTCACCGTCGCAGCGCTCTGAGCCAGCGCTCTGATCTGGCGGCCGTCCCCAGTTCCCACAGGCTGTCCACCGTTGTCCACCGGGAAATTCACAGGGTTCTCCCTCTTCCTGCCCACAGGCAGCTGCCCCTAGGGTCGTCCCCGCAGCTGGCGACGGTGCGCGACGCGGACGGACAGAGCCTGGGGAGGTAGTGGCCTCGGGACCTGGAGGGAGCCGCTCTCGAACCTGCGATCTCGCACCGTCCGCCACGCTGCGTGGCACCTTCAGACGCTCTCCCACACTCCGTAACAGTCGGTGAACACGGGGCCGACAAAGGTGACATTCGTCCACCGAAAACCCCTCGGCAATGTTTGACAGCCCTGTAACTACAATGCTGTAATCCTCCAACCTCTTGTGGTGGCTGCCGTCGAGGGGGCCGGCCAGCCACCACATCTAGTGGTGTGTAGTGCCGGTGTGTAGTGCTGGTGTGTGTCGTCATCGTCTCTGTTTCAACTTCTGGGAGTTCTCATGTCTCTGGCGCCTGAGCGTCTTGCGATCGGTATCAAGCGGCACTTCACGTCGCCGGGCGTCCACCCCTACGACCAGGTCGTGTGGGAGCGCCGCGACTCCCGCATCAGCAACTGGAAAGACGGTTCGGTCGCCTTCGAGCAGCTCGGCGTCGAGTTCCCGGCGTCGTGGTCGCTGAACGCCACCAACATCGTCACCCAGAAGTACTTTCGGGGCACCCTCGGCACCCCCGAGCGCGAGACCTCGCTGCGCCAGGTCATCGACCGGGTGGCCGACACCATCACCACCTGGGGCATCGAGGGCGGCTACTTCGCCGACGACACCGAGGCCGAAGCGTTCCGTGACGAGTTGAAGTTCATCCTCGTCACCCAGCGCGCCGCCTTCAACAGCCCGGTGTGGTTCAACATCGGCGTGAAGGGTGTGCCGCAGCAGGCCAGCGCCTGTTTCATCCTGTCGGTCGACGACAAGATGGACTCGATCCTCAACTGGTACCGCGAAGAGGGCGTCATCTTCAAGGGTGGCTCGGGCGCTGGTGTGAACCTGTCGAAGATCCGCTCCAGCTACGAACTGCTCAACGGCGGTGGCACGGCCAGCGGCCCGGTCAGCTTCATGCGTGGCGCCGATGCCTCGGCCGGCACCATCAAGAGCGGTGGCAAGACCCGCCGCGCCGCCAAGATGGTCATCCTCAACGTCGACCACCCCGACGTCGAAGAGTTCGTGTGGTGCAAGGCCAAGGAGGAGCGCAAGGCCCGCGTGCTGCGCGATGCCGGCTTCGACATGGACCTCGACGGGGCCGACTCGTTCAGCATCCAGTACCAGAACGCCAACAACTCGGTGCGTATCACCGACGACTTCATGCAGGCCGTCGTCGACGACACCGACTGGAACCTGAAGGCCGTCACCGACGGCAGCCCGGTGCGCACCGTGCGCGCCCGCGACCTGTGGCGCCAGATCGCCACCGCTTCGTGGGAGTGCGCCGACCCGGGCCTGCAGTTCGACACCACCATCAACAAGTGGCACACCGCGCACGCCACGGGCCGCATCAACGGCTCGAACCCGTGCAGCGAGTACATGCACCTCGACAACTCGGCCTGCAACCTGGC
>JBEICS010000219.1:0-4584 GCA_040383925.1 Acidimicrobiaceae bacterium
GAGCTCTACAACCACCACCGCCCCCACCGCTCACTCCCACACCACGCCACACCTGCCGTCGTCTACACCACCCGCCCCAAAGCCAGCCCCGGCAACACCCCAACCGACAACGAGTCACGCGTTCGAACCGACCGCGTCTCCGCCGGAGCAGTCACCCTGCGCGTCGACGGCCACCTCCACCACATCGGACTCGGACGAACCCTCGACGGAACCCGCATCATCCTGCTCATCGACGGCTACGACGTCCGCATCATCCACGCCGCAACCGGCGAAATCATCCGACAACTCACCATCAACCCCGACCGCCGCTACCACGGCACCGGCAAACCCATCGGCGGACCACGCCGCCCCTACGGACCCCGAAAAAACAAGGAATCCGAACCCCGATGAGGGTTCGGATCCTTGCCGATGTCTCGCGACATCACATGGTGGCGGGGGCAGGATTTGAACCTGCGACCTTCGGGTTATGAGTGCACCGACGCCCGTGGGAGCTGGTCGGCGCTCATCGGCGTTCTCCCTGATGAACGAGCGGATCGGGACCGCCGAGCAGCGCTGTCGTCGGCGCCAGTAGGAGTCCGTTGGTGCTCGTCGTGTTGTACGACTGTTGTACGGGACAGCTCCCGAGCGGCGTCACCACGCTCGTCTGCACTGGTAGGTGCGAGTCGTGCTGACACGCTGCTGACAGCGCCGATCAGGCCGCGTCGTCGCGGCCGAGGTGGATCGGCACCCGGCGATCCTCATCGTCGAACACCGCCACCAGCTCCAGGCGGGCGCCGAGCGCCTCGAGGTACTGGCGCAGGGTCGACACGCGTACGTCGTCGGAGTGCTCCAGCTTGGAGATCGCTCCCTGGGTGACGTCGAGCCGGCCGGCGAGCTCGGCCTGGCTGATCGCCTCACCGTGCCGGAGCTCGTACAGCCGGATCTCTTCGAGCGTCTCGGCGCGCAGGTCAGCGAGACGCTCGACAGCGCCGGGCTTGGCGACGATGGTGTCGCGGAGTTCGGAGAACTTGGTTCGTGCCATCAGATCAATCCTTCCTCACCGAGTTCCCGGAGGTACTCGTCGTACAGGTCATCAGCGAGCGGCACCGCCCACGCGTACCAGTCGTTCCACTCGCCCGACTTGTCGCCACCGAGCAACAGGATCGCTTGGCGACGCGGGTCGAACGAGAACAGCACCCGCAACGCCCCACCCTTGGCCGCCCGCAGTTCCTTCATCGACTGATGACGCGAACTGTGGATCCGGTCCACCACCGGACGACCCAGATCCGGGCCACGTTCCGCGAGCAGGTCGACCCGATCGGTCACGGCCTCTCGTTGCGCGTCGGACAGCGTCGACCACCAGTCGATGAACTGATCGGTGACCTCGACCTCCCACACCCCACCAGTATGAGCGATGACTCATGATGAGTCAAGGCTCATACTGGTCGGTGTTCCTGCACCGACGGGCTTGGTGGAACCGTTTCGTGGTTGGTGAGGTCGTTACTGGTGTGACTGGCATGATCGAACCGATCCAGACGAGACGAGGGTTCATGGACGAGCCGCGCGATCACGTCGATGATCGGTTCCAGCGCTTCTACCGCGACAACTTCACGCAGACCGCCCGCCTGGCGCGTCTGCTGACCAATCGGCCCGACGTCGCCGACGACCTCGCGCAGGACGCGTTCGTGCGCGTCTACCGCTACGCGCGGAACGCCGACCCGCCGATCGACAACCCGGCTGCGTTGCTGCGAACGACAACGGTGAACGTGTGCCGGTCTTGGCACATCTCACAGAAGCGTCTCCAGCTTCGTATGGCGCGCCACGGCCCCGGGCCGGAGTCGCTCACCGAACGCTAACGCGAACTGGACGACTCACTCCGCCGCCTTCCCTACGACCAGCGCGCGGTCGTCGTCCTGCGCTACTGGCTCGGCCTCACCGAAGCAGAGATCGCCGAGTCACTCGACTGCCGGCCAGGGACCGTCAAGTCCCGTCTCTCTCGCGCCCTGCGATCCCTCCGAAAGGAACTCTCATGAACACCACCGACCGCCCCAGAGACCTCAACGATGACTTTGACGTCATGCTGCGCAACAGGCTTGGCCAGCTTGCGGCTGACACTCAGACCTCGACGCCGGGCGACTTCGACCCCGATGCCGTTCCCATGACGAGCTTGGCGATGCCCGAGGCACGCAGATGGACGCTGGTCGCCGCAGCAGCAATCGCTGTGGTGGGCGTTGGGGGAGTACTCGCCATCTCTGATCGACCAGCTCCCGCCGACCTGACACCAGCGACGGCCCCCGGCAAGACCGCCTTGGAGAGTCCTTCCCCAACGGCCGCCGAAGAGCCCGACGACCGAGGCCTCGAGACACTGCTCTATCCGGGGACCATCGGTGGAGCGGCCACCGCTACAACGATCGCTGCCCCAGGTGGTCGGGCGGCGGGCAGCCTGATCAGCCCGACAGGGAACCTGTTCAGCGTCAACATGATGGAGAACTTCTGGGGATCCGTCCCGGCGGAGCTCGAACAGCGCACTATCGGCACCATCTCTTTCGCCGCAGGAACGGAGGACGGCCTCACCGCATACACGGCACTGAACACGTGTTCCATGATCGGAATCGGTAATCGGTCCCCCGCATTTCAGCCCTGGTCGGCGGAGGCCACCCAGCTCCTGGAGGCCACCGATTTCGCCGGGAGCAACGCGTCCATCTCCGTGCCGGCAGGTTGGACTTCACTCGGTGCCGGATCGCTCGGCGTCATCTACGAACTGCACTTCGATGCATCGGCCACCAACCAGGAGGTCACGATGTGGCAGATGCCAGACACCCCGATCGGCACGCTGCTCTCGCAGTTCAGCCGGGGCTCCGCGCTCGAGACGACAATCGGCGGAACGCCAGCATGGCTGCTCCAAGGCACCGATGGTGACCCGTACAACTACCTCGCTTGGGACGCCTCCGGGACCGCTGCCATGGTCGGTCTCCCGCACGGCGACGAGGCACAGCTCCAGTCAATCGCCTCCAGCCTCCGCGTTGGGCACGCCACCGACTGGGCCAACGCACTCAACAGTCAGCCGGGAGCAGCCGCAGCCGACGCGTCAGCCCAGGAAGCTGAGTCAGGCAACACGATTGCCGGCTCGAAGACCGATCCGGCCAACCCATGCGGAACCCGGCCCCTCACGATCAGCGGATGAGGCTCAGCCATCGGAGGAGATGCGCTGCAATGGTGGCCGCCCATCGACCTTCGGGTTGGTGTCGAAGTGGTCGATGATCGTGGATGAGTTACATCGTGCAACGCAAGGACCGCTTCTACGTCGTCGCCTACGACGGCCTCGACCCACTCACCGGACGGGAACGCCGACGGTGGCACCCGGTCGGCCACGACCGAGCCGAAGCCGAACAGCTCGCCGCCCGGCTCGACCGTGAACGCGACGCCACCCCCGCTGCACCGACCGGGCCCGTCACGTTCGGCGAGTTCCTCACCAACACCTGGGTCCCCCACAAGCGCCGCCAGGTCCGTGCCACCACCGCATACCGGTACGCATGGTTCGTCGACCGCTACATCCAACCCGCCGTCGGTGACATCCCGCTCCGCCGCCTGCGCGCCGATCACCTCGACACCCTCTACGACACCCTCGCCGCCACCGGCGGCGCAGACGGCAACGGCCGCGCCCCCAAGACCATCCTCGAGGTCCATGCCGTCATCCGCGCGGCGCTCGACCACGCTGTCGCCCGTCGGCTCGTCGACCGCAACGTCGCCCGTGACACGCGCAGCCGTCGACGCCCACCCGTCAGCGGCGTCGCGCGGTCATGGACGGCTGCCGAGCTCAGCACGTTCCTCACCGCCGCGCGTGCGCAGCGGCTCTACCCGGCCTTGCACCTCGCCGCGCACACCGGGATGCGCCGAGGCGAGATCGTCGGTCTCAAATGGTGCGACCTCTCCGTCGCCCACTCCCGACTGTCGGTGTCACGCACCTTGCAGAACGTCGGCGGCCGCCCCGTCGAGTTCGCACCCAAGACGCGCACCAGCCGTCGAAGCGTCGAGATCGACCAAGCCACCCTCGACGAACTCCGACGGTGGCGACGACAGGTCGGATGCGCCGGGTTGCCGTGCGGGCCCGACGACTGGATGTTCTGCAACACCACCGGCAGGTTCCTCAACCCCGAATCGATCAGCCAACTCTTCGACCGCATCGTCAAGCGCAGCGGCCTACCACGGGTCCGGTTCCACGACCTGCGCCACACCCACGCATCGCTGCTCGTCGCCGACGGCACCGCCATCAAAGTCGTGTCCGAACGTCTCGGTCACGCCCACCCCGCATTCACGATGCACACGTACCAGCACCTGTTGCCGGGCATGAGCGGCGCCGCCGCTGAGCGGTTCGCCACGCTCGTCGCCACCGCCAGCCGGTAGACGTCTACCGGCCCGTCGGCCGCAAAGCCCCTGGTCACCGACTCGCACCTCGCGGGGCCGGTAGACGTCGCCGGTGACGCGCCCCCGACAACGTCGATCGCCCACGTCGTGTGTCCGGGGCGGGACTCGAGTGGGGGGGCCCGGCTTTGTAACTGTGACCGTAGGGTTATGAGCCCCCCGAGCTACCCAGCTGCTCCACCC
>JBEICS010000220.1:0-4572 GCA_040383925.1 Acidimicrobiaceae bacterium
ACCCACGCTGGAGGTGACCGTGCCCGCCGCAGCGCCGGTGACCAACACCTTCGCCGTCAACACCCACGCCTCGGGCGAGAACCCCGCCGTCACCGACCGCGCCGCCGTCATCGACAACGTGCAGGAGGTGGCCGTACCCGAACACGAACCGGACCACCCCGTGAAGATCGAACCCTCAGCCGGCACCGCCGTCAGCGTCACCGATGTGCGGTCATCGAACACACTGCTACAGGTCGAGCCGCACTCGATGCCCGCAGGGGCCGATTGGACGACGCCGACACCCGACCCGACAAGCGAGAGGCTGAGTGTGCGCTGCCCCGGACCGGCGACTACCGGCGTCGGAACACTCGAGGAAGGAGGCGAAGTCGACGGCGCGGAGGTCGTTGGCGGCACCGGCGGTGTCGTGCTGGGCGGCGCAGGTGACCCGTCGACCACGACGACCGGCGCCGTCGGAGGAACCGGCCCCATCGACGCCACGTCGGCCTCGTGCACAGTCGTCGGCACCGTGGTGACCACCACCGGCGACTCGCTGAGCGGTGGGGCAACGGCGTCGGCCGGCACCTCCACCACGACGGCAGCCCCAACGGCGACCCCCTCGGAGTCGGCCTGCGGCGAGGCCACGACCGTGCCCACACCCGTCGCGATGACACCGCTGAACACGCTGAGACTGACGGCGAGGCCGACGCTCGACGACAGCGTCGCTCCTGCGCCGACGGCGACCGTGCCAATGGTGGTGGTCGTGACCGACACCACGGATGCGGCTGTTCCGGTGACGGTGGCTGCAGCCGACGCGCTGGAAGTCGCCGCACCCTGCAGGGCACCGGGCAGCGCGCTGGGCACCGTGGTGCTGGTGGTGGTGCCCACAGCCGTGGCAGATGAGCCCGACGTCGACGTTCCCGAGCTGGCCGACGAACCGGCGGCGCGCCAGGTGGGCAGGAACGAGCGAGGACCGAGCACCACCGGCAATGCGACCGACAGCGGCCCCATCACCCGACGCACCGACGAGAAGGGCAGCGAGAGGAAGGCCCGCACCACCGTCGGGTCGAACTGCGAGCCGGCGCAGCGACCCAACTCGGCGATGGCGTCCTTTGTCGACGACGCGTGCCGGTAGGAACGCACCGAGGTGATGACGTCGAAGGCGTCGGCGACCGACACGATGCGGGCGGCGAACGCGATCTCCTCGCCCCGCAGCCCACGCGGGTAGCCGCGCCCGTCCCACCGCTCGTGGTGCTGGGCGACGGCGAGCACGCTGTCACCCAGCCAGCTCGCCAGCGGAGCGGCCAACTCGGCGCCGAGCGTCGGATGCGTCTTGATGATCGCGAACTCGTCGTCGGTGAGGCGGCCCGGCTTGTTGAGGATCGCTTCGTCGATGCGCAACTTGCCGATGTCGTGGATGAGTCCCGCCCAGCGCAGCCGGTCGAGTTCGACGCCACTGAGCCCGAGTTCCTCGCCGAGCATCTGCGTATAGGCACGAACTCGTTCGGAGTGGCCGCGGGTGACCCGGTCGTGCTTGCTCAGCGCAGCGACCAACTCGAGGAGGTGCTCGGCTGCTGCCGCAGGTTCGTCGGCACCGGTCTCGCGATAGCGACTCAGGAGCAGCGACAGGTCGGTGGTGGAGGCGACCCGCGAGGTGATGGCCAACCGCGACGGGGCCTGCCCGGGGAAGTGCAACGAGAGATCGAGCAGCGACGCGAGCGGCAGAGCCCGGCGCACCAGCCGCTCGACCAGGCGATACGCGAGAGCCGCCACGAGGGACACGACGGCGATGCGCACCAGCAGCCATGCCAGGGTGGGCGGCATCGGCAGGGACGACGACAAGACGATCGCCACGAGGGTTGCGATAGCGAACGGCACGAGCACCACACCGACGCGAACGGCCCGCGCCAAGCGGGGACGCCCGGTCCAGCGGCCGCCTTCAGGCGCCGTGGCCCAGCGGCCGTTGTTTCCCCTGTCGACCGTGCCGATCGCCATTCGTGTCACCCACTTTCGATGTCCGATTCGAGCCGCCCGCAACGACGGAAGTGCGCAACGTAACGGAGAGTGGTCGTCTTGTCACCCCCCGAACAGTATTTTCGTACCGCACGGGAAAGATTTGTTCTGCCGAGTTGCAATTTCTGCACCGCCTGTGGTCGCGGCTCACCAAGGGTGACAGCATTGCGAGGAAAGAGGGCCGCGAGACCCACGAAGTCCACCCACGATCACCCGTGCATCCCCCTCCCACCACCGCCGGTCGGTCTAGGTTCTCCCTCGCATGCGTCTCGTGATCGCTCGCTGTTCGGTCGACTACGCCGGTCGCCTCACCGCCCACCTGCCCGAGGCGGTGCGACTGATCATGGTGAAGGCCGACGGGTGCGTCGCCATCCACGCCGACGGTGGCGCCTACAAGCCGCTCAACTGGATGAACGCCCCCAACACGGTCACCGACCACGGCACCCACTGGGTCGTGGCGAGCCCGAAGGGCGAACAGCTGACGATCACCCTGCACGAAGTGATCAGCGACAGCGACCATCACCTCGGCGACGACCCCGGCCTGCAGAAAGACGGCGTCGAAGCCCACCTGCAGGAACTGCTGGCAGCATCGCCGCAGGCCATCGAGGATGGCCTCACGCTGGTACGACGCGAGTACCCGACAGCGATCGGCCCGATCGACCTGGTGTGCCGCGATGCCACCGGCCAGGTGGTGGCCATCGAGGTGAAGCGCCGGGGCGAGATCGATGGTGTCGAGCAGCTGGGCCGATACATCGAACGGCTGCACCTCGACTCGACACTCGGCCAGGTACGGGGTGTGTTCGTGGCCCAGGTGGTGAAGCCACAGGCCCGGGTGCTGGCCGAGAGCAGGGGTTTCCGCGTCGTCGAAGTCGACTACGACGAGTTGCGCGGCATGAAACCCGACGATCTCCGCCTGTTCTGAGCCTCACCCTCCAGTACAGGGTGAGACATGAAGGGGTCGACCGGGCCGACATCGGGCCCTTCGGTGCCTGTTTCGACCACCCTCCACCGGGCAGACTGACGGCGTGGAACCGATCACCGGGGTGGTGCAGCACTACGCGTGGGGCGATCGCTCAGCCCTCCCCGATCTGCTCGGTCTCCCCGCCGATGGCAGACCGTGGGCCGAACTGTGGCTGGGCACCCATCCGGGCGGACCGGCAGTGCTCGGTGCCGCTGGCGCCATCGACGCTTCCGCACTCACCGAGCGCAGCGGCTCACTCCCCTATCTCCTCAAGGTGCTGGCCGCAGCGGAGGCCCTGAGCCTGCAGACCCACCCGTCAGCCGAACAGGCTGCCGACGGGTACGCCCGCGAAGAACGCCTCGGTATCGCAGCCGGCGCTCCCGAACGCATCTACCGCGATCCGTTCGCCAAGCCGGAGTTGATCTGCGCCCTCACCCGGTTCGACGCCCTCTGCGGTTTCCGACCGATCGATGCGACGCTGGCGTTGCTCGATCGGCTCGGCGTCGCCGCACTTGCCGACCACCTCCGCAGCGCAGGCCTCGCTGCCACCGTCACTGCCCTCTACCGACGCACCCTGGCCATCGACACCACCCTCACCGAATGTGCCGGCCGCACCGATCCCGAGGCCGCCCTCGTGACGCAACTCGCCCGTCAGTACCCGGGCGACCCGAGTGTGGTGGTGACACTGCTGCTGAACCGGCTCACCCTCGAGCCCGGCGAGGCACTGTTCCTCGGCCCGGGCAACCTCCACGCCTATCTGCACGGCGTCGGGGTGGAGATCATGGGCGCCAGCGACAACGTCGTGCGCGGCGGCACGACGGTGAAACACGTCGACATCGACGAACTGCTGCGGGTGCTCGTGATCGAACCGCTCGCCGAGCCACGTACTCCTGCCACACCCCATGGCGACGGGGCCTGGAGCTACGACACCCCCGACACCCCGTTCCGACTGTGGCGGTACGAAACAGACGGCCGCTTCGTGCACACCGCCACGGGGCGCGAGTTGCTGCTGTGCACCGACGGCAGCACCGACCATCTCGGCCGAGGCTCGGCGGCCTACCTGTCGCCGGGCGAACGGGTGGAGCTGCGCGGCCGGGCAACGGTGTTCCGCGTGGAGGAACGCCCTACAGCTTGAGCACCGCGGCGAACGCCAGGTCGAGCAGACGGTCGCGTGCGCTCCCCTGCTTCTCCCAGTCGCGATGGTCCCAGTCGGCGGCGCTCACGTCATCGCCCGCGTAGAGCAACTGCCCGTACACCACACCGCGGAAGGCGGCGGCGGCGAACATGGCCGAGGCCTCCATGTCGACCGTGATGCACCCCTGCTCGCGTCGGCGGGCCACCTTCGTCGGCGTCTCGCGGAAGAAGGCGTCGGTGGTCCAGGTGAGGCCGCGGTCGTGCGGCACCCCGGCGTCGGCCAGCACCTCGTCGATGGCTGCCACCGCACGGGGGTGCGGTCGCACCGCCTCGTCGGCCGGCGCGTAGTGATAGCTCGTGCCCTCGTCGCGGACCGCACCCGTGGGGACGATGACATGGCCGACGTCGAAACCCGGCCGGACGATGCCGGCGCCGCCGCAGCCGATGATCTTGGTGGCGCCGAGGGCGATCATCACCTCGAGCGACGT
>JBEICS010000221.1:0-4569 GCA_040383925.1 Acidimicrobiaceae bacterium
CACCCGCGATCAGACCGACGCCTATCGCATCCTGTACGACGACATCGACACCGATCAGCAGATGTGGAGCATCCTGTCGGCGCTCGTCCTCGGCGCGGCCGCCCTCGCCGCCGTGAACCTCATCAGCCGCGCCGCCGAGGCGCAGCGCCGCGAGATCGGCATCGGGATGGCCCTCGGACTGCCTCGCTGGCAACTGGGAGTGCGGCCTGCACTCATCGGGGTGGAGGTGGGTGTCGTCGGCGTGCTGGCCGGCATCGGCATCGGCGTCGCCGTTGGCGCACTGATGCGGCGATTGCTCGAGTCGCTCCTGCCGCTGCCGGTGTATCTCACCCCGTTCCAGTACAGCGTCTACGCCCGCGGCGCGTTGTTCGGACTGCTCCCACCGGTGCTGGCCTCCGTGGTGCCGGTGTGGCGAGCCGTGCGCGTCGAACCGGCCGAGGCGATCCGCACCGGGCATCTCGCGCCCGACCACGGTCGACTCGGGGCATGGACCGCGCGTCTGCGGCTTCCCGGGTCGAGCATGGCCCAGATGCCGGTGCGCAACGTCCTGCGCCGACCACGCCGGGCACTGCTCACTGCGCTGGGCGTCGGCGCAGCCATCACCGCGCTGGTGGCCGTCCTGGGCATGCTCGACAGTTTCACCGCGACCATCGACCGGGGCGTGGCCGAGGTGACCAAGGGCGATCCCGAACGCGTGGTCGTCACCCTGGCAGGGCTCACCTCACGCGCCGATCCGCGCCTCGGGGCCATCACGGATTCGGATGCGGTGGGGGTGGTCGACACCGGCCTGCGGCTGCCCGCCACCGTCACCGTCGGCGAGCGGCAGGGTGAGCCGATCGAACTGTTGCTGGAGGTGCTCGACTTCGCTGACGCACTCTGGACCCCCACCACCAGCCCGGTGCCGCTCGACGAGGCCGCCGCCGGACTGGTGCTGGCCCGCAAAGCGGCCGACGATCTCGGGGTCGATGTCGGCGACACGGTGGTGCTGCAGCACCCACGCCTCGCCGATGGCAGGTACTCGATGGCGACGACCACGGTGGTGGTGAGTGCGATCCACCCCGACCCGATCCGTTCGCTCGCCTACCTCGACCGTCGCTACGCAGCCCGGTTCGGGATGGACGCGCTCACCAACATCGTGCAGGTCGTACCGGCCGAGGGGTTCGATCGCACCGATCTGCAACGCGCCCTGTTCGGTGTGCCGGGGGTGTCGTCGGCGCAGCCCGTCGCCCGCCTCGGGGAGGTCTTCGACGACGTGCTCGACCGCTTCACCAGCTTCCTCGTGCTCACCGCCGGGGCCGTCCTGGTGCTCGGTGTGCTGATCGGTCTGAACACGACACGCATCTCCGTGGAGGAACGACGCCGCGAACACGCGACCATGCTCGCCTTCGGTGTGCCGCTGTGGCGGGTGACCGCCGGCGTGGTGGTGGAGGCGGCGATCATCGGGGTGGGCGCTACGGCGGTCGGACTCACCGCTGGCTACCTCACGCTGCGATGGATCCTCGACGCGCTGGCCGAGCGGACCCTGCCCGACATCGGGGTGGTGCTGCACGTGGGCGGTACGACGGTGTCGATGGCAGCCGTGGTCGGCGTGGTGGCGCTCACCCTGTCGCCCCTGCTGTTGGTGCCCCGGATCGCCCGGATGGACCTCAGCGACACGCTGCGGCTGATGGAGTGATCTGCCCCGACTCCGCCGATGAGGCGGTGCTAGCGTCGCGTCGGCCGGGCGGACCGGCGACGGCATGGCACCAGCGTCATGGCGGTGACGACACTGCGGGGAGGCGACCGAGCGTGAGCGATGCGTCTGCGTCCCTCCCCATCGAAGCGGCGATGCTCTCCGGACAGCGGCGGGTCCTCGAACTCATCGCCCGTGGCGCACCGCCCATCGACACCCTCACGGCAGTCGCTCGCTTCGCCGAGGAGATCATCCCCGGCGTGCTGGCGTCGATCCTCGCCTACGACCGCGTCGACGGCGTGCTGCGCCGTGGCGGCTACGCCTCGCTGCCGGAATCGTTCGCCGAAGCAGTCGACGGCCTCGTCCCAGGGCCGGCCGCGGGAAGCTGCGGCACTGCCGCCTTCCGGCGCGAACAGGTCATCAGCGACGACATCGCCAACGATCCGCTGTGGAACGGCTTCCACGAGTTCGCCCAGTCGTACGGCATCGCCGCCGGCTGGTCCACCCCGCTGCTCGGCGCCGACGACGGCGAACTGCTCGGCGTGTTCGGCATGTACTACCGGGCTCCGCGGCGACCAACCGACGCCGACCTGGCCATCGTGGCCGACCTCGCCAGCCTCGCCACCATCGCGCTGCAGCGACACCACGAAGAGGAACGGCAGCGCCGGGAGGCGCTGAACGACCCGCTCACCGGCCTCGCCAACCGGCGCCGCATCCGAGAGCAGCTCATCGCCGGCAACGGCGACGGCGTGAAGGAGCGCACCGTGGCGCTGCTCGACTTCGAACAGGTGCGCCGCTTCGACGGCCAGTTCGGCCGTCTGCTGGGCGACCGTCGGCTCGTCGAGATCGCGTTCCAGTTGCAGGGGTCGCTCGGCAACGCCTCGCTCGCCCGCTTCGAGGGCGACATCTTTGCCGCGCTCATCGAAGCCCCCGATGATCGTGCCCGGGCAGCCGTCGAGGGGGCGCTCGATGCCTTCTCGCTGCCGATCTCGTTCCCCGGCACCGACCTGCGCGCGGCTGTCGGTGTGGGCATGGTGCACATCCACGGCGACGTCGACGACGTCGACGAACTGCTCTACCACGCAACCGAAGCCACCCGCCGCTCCACCCAGATGGGTGGCGGCCGAGTGGTGGTGTTCGGCGACGACGAGCGCCGGGCCGCTTCGCAGCGGCGACGCATCGAACGCCTGCTGTTCGGGCTCATCTCCGACGAGCGCGTCGTGGCCCACTTCCAGCCCATCGTCTCGTTGTCGACCGGCCGCACCATCGGCCTCGAAGCCCTTGCCCGCCTCGAGGGCGACGACGTGGCCGACGTGTCACCAGCCGTGTTCATCCCGGTCGCCGAGGAGAGCAACCTCATCGAGGCCATCGGCGCGGCCATGCTGCGCCGTTCGTGCGAGGCCCTGGCCGGCCACCGCGACGAACTCGACGGACTCACCATGCACGTGAACGTGTCGGTGCGCCAACTGATGAACCCGTCGTTCACCACCGAGGCGGCTGCCGTCGTGGTGAAGTACGGGCTGCACCCGCGCCGCATCTGCTTCGAGGTCACCGAGAGCCAGTGGCTCGATCGCACCAGCCCTGCCCGGGCCACGATCGACGAACTGCGCCGTCGCGGCTTCCGTATCGCGCTCGACGACTTCGGCACCGGCTACGCGTCGCTCAGCTACCTGCAGGAGCTGCCCTTCACGGAGGTGAAGTACGACGGGTCATTCGTCGCCCGACTCGGCATCGACGAGCCCGCCACGGCGTTGTGCGCAGCGGCACGCAGCATGGGTCACGCCTGCGGCATGACGATGATCGCCGAAAGTGTCGAGACCGCCGAGCAGGCCGCCATCTTGCGCGAGCTCGGCTACGACGCCGCACAGGGCTGGCACTTCGGGTCGGTGATGCCGCTCGAAGGACTGCTCGACTGGCTCAGCACCCGCGCCGCAGGCTGACCGTCAGGAGGTCATCCCGCCCAGGCCCACCAGGCCGCGGGCGAGTTCGATCTCACCCATGTGCCGCAACCCGTGCTGGTAGATCCAGCACTCGATGCCGTCGAGCACGGTGATGCCCTCGTCGCCGGCAACCCGGGCGCTGTAGGTGCTGGCGATCTGCGGCGGGAACGGACGGGTGATGACCACCCGGTGCAACTCGTCCTCGTCGAGCACCTCGAGCCAGGCCTCGGTGCGGTCGAACACCAACCGCTGGTACTCCTTGAAGGCGTCGAAGTCGCCGATGCGCTGATGGACCATCTCGTCGACCGTGCGGTGCTTGCCGTGGTCGGCGATGGCCATCTGCACGCGCTGCTGCCACTCGTCGTTCCAGATGGGCGGCGAACCGGTGAGCATCATGAACGAGACATCGATCATGTTGGTGATGTGGAACAGGCAGAACCCGATGGGCAGCACGCCCTCGCGTTCGACGTGGTTCACGTGCTCGAGGTCCATCGTGTCGACGGCCTGGTAGTAGAGGGAGTGCATCGCCTTCATGCGACGCTGCAGAGAATCGAGGATCGTCGCAGGCATGGAGTTCAGTATTGCAACTCCTGGGCGCTGGCCACCGCCCGGAGCGACGCAACGACGTCGTCGTCGCTCACCACACGCGCGTTCGCGTACCAGTGGGCCACGGTCAGCGGCTCGGGGCCGGTGTCCACCGCCACCAGCTCGTCGACGTCGTCGCCCACCCGGGCCGCCCATCCTTCCGGCGCGATCGGGGTGGCCAGCACCACCCGTGCCGCACCGAGCGCTCGCGCCACGCGGCACGCCGCACGGGCGGTCGATCCGCTGGCGATGCCGTCGTCGACCACCAGCACGGTCCGACCGCGCACGTCGGTGCGGGCCAGATCGCCGCGGTAGCGGTGCACCTGACGCTCCACTTCCAGCGCCTCCACCCGTTCGAGGGCGGCAAGTTCG
>JBEICS010000222.1:0-4566 GCA_040383925.1 Acidimicrobiaceae bacterium
GGATGTCGGCCACGGCGCTGGGTTCCCTTCCCGTCCAAAAGTCTTTCGGGGCCAAACTATAGTGGCCGCCATGACCGCACTGAACGGGTTCATCTTCCCCCGCACGGCCGTGGGCGGCGCCTCCATCTTGCCGCACATGCCATGGCACTACAGCGGCGACCTCGTCACCGTCGAGTACCGCACCGATCCGGCCCGTGTGGCCGAGCTGCTGCCCGAGCCGCTCACCCTGGTGCCCGACGACATGGACCCCGGCGCCGTCGCGGTCATCTCGGCCGACTGGCAGAGCTGCGGCGACGACTTCGCCGAACTCGACGACCCCATCCGCGCCCAGTACAAGGAGGCGTTCGTCGTGGTGCGCTGCATGTACCGCAACACGGTGTACAGCCGGTGCGTGTACATCTGGGTCGACAAGGACTTCGCTCTCGTGCGCGGCCACTTCCAGGGCTACCCGAAGAAGTTGGGCAGCATCTGGCAGACCCGGCCCGTCACCGTCGGCAAGGCCGGCCCGCGCATCGCCCCGGGTGGGCGCTTCGCTGCCACCGTCGCGTACCACGACCGGCGCATCCTCGACCTGCGCGTCACCCTGCGCGACCCGAGCGCCACCAACGGTTTCGTGAACGGGCACCCGATGGTGCACTCGCGGTTCATGCCGCGCATCGAGGGCGACGGCACCGACAGCTATCACGAACTGGTCACGATGAGCGGCCGCGACGTGGAACTGGGCCAGGCCTGGAGCGGCGATGGCGAGATCGACCTGCACCACAGTCCGGTTGAGGAACTGCACCGGCTGGAGGTGCGCGAGATCATCGGCGGCTACTTCCGCCAGGTGGGCACCACGTTCGCCGGTGGCACCACGTTGGAGCAGCAGGCATGAGCAGCGGCCCCGACCTCGACCGCGACGGCAACGTGGTGTTCGGCCCCGACGACCTCGACATCGTCGACCCCGACTCGTACCTGAACGGCTTCCCGCACGCCACCTTCAAGCGGCTGCGCGACACCCAGCCCGTCAGCTGGTGGCCCGAACACGACGGCGGCAAGGGCTTCTGGGCCGTCACCCGCTACACCGACCTGCTGTACGTGAGCCAGCACGTCGAACTGTTCAGCAGCGCCCAGGGCATCACCCTGGAAGAGATCGAGGGCGACGACTTCGAACTGCGCCGCAACATGCTCGAGTACGACCCGCCCGAGCACACCCGCTACCGGCGCCTGGTCAGCAAGCCGTTCAGCCGCCGCGAGGTGTACGGCTACGAAGAGGCCATCCGTGGGCTGGCCCGCAGCGTGGTGCTCGAGGCCCGCGAGCAGGGCGACCGGTTCGAGTTCGTCGACCGGGTGGCCAAGCAGTTGCCGATGCGCATGCTCGGCCGCCTGCTGGGCGTGCCCGACAGCGACGGCGACTGGCTGGTCGAGCGTGGCGACGCGCTGCTGGGCAACTTCGACCCGGAGATGACCGAGCACCCGGTGGGCCTCACCGACACCGACGAGTTCAAGCACATCCCCTTCCGCTCGCCCGCAGCACTCGACCTCTACCGCTACGCCGAGGCGCAGGCCGAACAGCGCCGCGCCTGCCCGGCGCACGACGTGATCACCAAACTGCTCGAGCCCACCATCGACGGCGAGGCCATCACCGATCTCGAGTTCAAGAACTTCTTCGTCCTGATGGTCAGCGCCGGCAACGACACCACCCGCTACACGATGGCTGCCGGGCTGAAGGCGCTGGCCGAGCGCCCCGACCAATTCGCCCAGTTGCGTCAGGCGTGCATCGACGGCAACAGCGCCGTGGTGGATCGAGCGGTGGAAGAGGTGCTGCGCTGGGGCACCGTCACGATGCACTTCCGGCGCACCGCCACCACCGACACCGAACTGCACGGCCAGCAGATCCGCAAGGGCGACAAGGTGGTCATCTGGTTCAGCTCGGCCGACTACGACGAGCGCCAGTTCCCCGACCCGTTCCGCTTCGACATCAACCGCACCCCCAACGACCAGGTGGCGTTCAACCTGCGCAGCCCGCATCTGTGCCTCGGCGCGCAGCTGGCCCGCATGGAGCTGAAGGTGGTGTTCGAAGAGCTGCTGCCGCGGCTGACCAGCGTCGAGATCGACGGGCCGATCGAGCGGCTGCGCAGCAACTTCATCTGCGGGATGAAGCGCCTGCCCGTGAGAGTGCAGTGGGCGTGAGCGGCGCCAGTACCGCCGGCCCCCGGCGCAAGCCCCTGATCGGGTTGTCGGGGCGGCGCATGCCCGCCGAGGCCGTGCCGGTGTTCGACTACGTGGCGCTGCGCGGTGAGGAACTCGACGTGCACCTCAGCGAGTTCCCAAAGGCCATCGAGAAGGCCGGCGGCCTGCCGGTGCAGCTCACCCGCAACAGCGATGCCGAGCAGATCATCGAGCGCCTCGACGGCCTGGTGATGACCGGCGGCGCCGACCCCGACCCGGCCCTGTACGGCGAGGCGCCGCACCCGCAGCTCGGTGCGGTCGAGCGTGGCCGCGACGACTGGGAGCTGGCGCTCATCCGGGCCGCGCTGGCAGCCCGCCTGCCGATGCTGTGCGTGTGCCGTGGTGCGCAGCTGCTGAACATCGCCCTCGGTGGCACCCTCATCCAACACCTCGACCTGCCCGAACACGGTCGGTGGGACCAGCCGCGCATCGACCGCTGCCACACGGTGCGGGTGACGGCCGGGTCGCGGGCGGCCGAGCTGTACGGGCCCGAGACCTCGACCAACAGCCTCCACCACCAGGCCGTCGGTCGCCACGGTGCGGGCCTGGTGGTGACGGGCACCACCGACGACGGTGTGGTCGAGGCGTTCGAGGTGGAGGGGCGCCCCGAGGTGTTCGCCGTGCAGTGGCACCCCGAGATGCTCAGCGACCAGGTCGACCCGGCGTTCCTGTGGCTGGTGCGCGAGGCCGCCGTGTTCGGCACCCGCTGATCAGGCCTGCCACCACGCCACCAGCCGAGCCGCCGCCGTGCGGTACAGGCCTTCGTAGGCCGGGTCGTCGGCTGCGGCATGCCACGCGGCCAGGGTGTGCTTCACCAGGTGGGCATCCTCGTGCAGTGCTGCTGCGGTCGCCAGCTCCTCCCACGTGGCTTCGGTGCCCGGTTCGTCATCGATCGCCTCGGGCAGGTCGACGCTGCCGTGCCCGGCGCGCAGGCCCATCGTGAAGGTGGCGGCCACGGCCAACGCCGTGCGGGGCTGCACGCCGCGGCCGGCGAGCGCGAACACCGCCTGCGGCATGGTGAGCGCGTGGCTCCAGCCGTAGGGGGCGTGGTGCGGGTCGTCGTGCACCATGCTCCACGCGGCGATGCGGGCCAGTGTGTTCGCAGCGGCCCGCACGTCGTAGCGGTCGGCCAGCACGGGGCCGAGCAGGCGCAGCGTCACCCCGGCGTCTTGCACCTGCGACATCAGCGGATAGATGAAGTTGCTGCCGGGTTCGCCGAGGTGCGGAGTGGCGGCGATGGCGGCGTGCAGCGAGGTGGGATCACCCTCGCCCGTGACGGGCAGGTGCCACGTCACCTGCCACCCGGGCTCGCCGGCGATGGTGTGCAGCGCGCCACGCAGCAGCGACGACGACAACGTGGGTGCTACCCGAGCGAGCAGTGCGCATCCGATCGGTGCGTGCCCGGCTGCCGCCAGCGAGGTCACCACCGTCTGGCCGAGCAACGCGCCCACGTCGCTCGGGCTGAGCCGGGGGAGCAGCGCTGCAGCGAGGCGGTCGACCTGGCTCACGTCGCCGGCGCGCAGGGCATCGACCAACCGCCCGGCACCGGTGGCGATGTCGCCGACCTCCACGGGAGCGGGGGTGTCGATCGGGTCGCCCGCTCGCTCGTATTCGTCGCTCAACCTGTCGATCATGGCGATCGCTTCGGTGCGACGCCGTGGGTGCACCAGCGGCACGAGGCCGACACGAGCGAGCAACTCGAGTGGCGCGTGCAGCACGAACGAGTCGGGCGGGGCGGCCTTCGGCACGCTGATCGCCGCTGCGGCACGGTGGGCCGCGGCCAGGAGTGCGTCGTGCGGGTCGTTGGCGGTGGGGGTCGTCGGGAGCATGGCCACATCGAACTCCTTCAAGTGCACTTGAAGTCAAGGGGGTAGCATTCGACCGATGGATGCTCGCGATCTGTTGACCATCGGCCAGATCGCTGCCCGCGCCGGTGTGGCCACCTCGACGTTGCGGTACTACGAGGACGAGGGCCTCGTGCTGCCGGCCCTGCGCACCGACGGCAACCGGCGGCTGTACCACCGCGAGGCGCTGCGCCGCATCGCCTTCATCCGCAGCGCGCAGCGGGTGGGCCTGGGGTTGGCCGAGATCCGCGCCGCGCTCGCGCAGCTACCCGACGGCCGCACGCCCACGGTTGCCGACTGGAGCCGACTGTCGGCCACGTGGCGAAACCGCCTCGATGCCCAGATCCGCCTGCTCGAGTCGATTCGCGACGACCTCGACGGCTGCATCGGGTGCGGCTGTCTCAGCCTCGACCGGTGCCGCCTCTACAACCCCCACGACGCGGCCGCAGTGCGTGGCAGCGGTGCTCGCTATCTGGAGGGCGACACCTCCGCTGATGTGCTGGGCACGGAC
>JBEICS010000223.1:0-4564 GCA_040383925.1 Acidimicrobiaceae bacterium
CATGGTGGGCCCCGACGACTGGTCGGGCCCTACGCTCACCGTCGGAACCGACGCCATGCTCAGCTGGTGGTACAGCCCGGGTCCGACGGCGGGCATGTCAGTACCCGCCTGTGGCATCGCGATCGACCCGATGCCCGTCGACGCCGTACCCGTCGACACAGTTGCCGCCACCGGCGACACTGCCGTCGCCGACACCGTTCCCGCCGACCCGGCCGTGTCCGATCCGGGCATCGTGCCCGAACCCTGCCCAGAGCCGCAGCCACCGGCCAACGTGCCCACGAAGGCCGAGGCGGAAGCCATGGCCCGCGCCCTGTTCGCGTCGCTGGGGGTCGACCTCGGCTCGTACCAACTCGAGACGTACGCCGACGAGTGGGGCGCGAACGTGAACGCGTACCTCGTGCTCGATGGCATGCGCACGTCGCTCAGCATGTCGGTGGGCTTCGGCGCCGAGGGAGCCATCACCTGGGCGAGCGGCTACCTGTCCACCCCGCTGCGCGGCGACGACTACCCGCGCATCGGTGTCGAGGCAGCCGTGCAGCGCCTGAACGACCAGTCGAACTGGTGGATGTACCCGATGGCCATGGCGAAGGGTGGCGTGGCGGCGATGAGCACCGCGTCCGACGGCGCCGTCACCGAGCCGGCTGTGGCAGCACCCATCGAGCCGGCCCCGGTCGACACCGGCGCGCCGGTCGAGCCGATGCCCGTCGACACGACACCCATCGTCGTCACCCTCACCGACCCGGCTCCGAGCCTGGAGATGATGTGGGCCGACGACGGCACCATCTGGCTGCTGCCCGGCTACACGTTCCAATCGGCCGACGGCGGCATGTACAGCGTGCTGGCCGTGCCCGACGAGTTCATCCAGCAGGCCCAGCCCGACGTGTTGCCCACCGACACGGTCGTCGTCGACACGACGGTGTACGAGACGCTGCCGCCCGACACGGTGCCGGTCGATGCCGTCGAGCCGACGCCGGTCGACACAACGGTCCCGGTCGAGACGGCACCGGTCGGAGGCTGACCCACCCACGGCGATGAGCGATGTGTGCTCCCGGTGCGCTCATTGCTCATCGCGGTGGGGTGGGTAGCCTGACCGCACCATGTTCGATTCGCTGTCGTCACGCCTCGAAGGCGTCATCAAGAAGATCCGTGGCAAGGGCCGCCTCAGCGAGGCCGATGTCGACGAGGTCCTGAAAGAGATCCGCACGGCGCTGCTCGAGGCCGACGTCAACGTCGGTGTGGTGCGCAACGTGGTCGCCCGCATCCGCGATCAGGCGGTGGGCGTGGCCCGCAGCCAGGCGCTCGATCCGGGCCAGCAGGTGGTGAAGATCGTCAACGCCGAACTCACCGCCATGCTGGGCGGCGAGACGCTGAAGATCACCTACGCCAGCCGTCCGCCCACCGTGGTGCTGATGGCCGGCCTGCAGGGTTCGGGCAAGACCACCAACTCGGCCAAGCTGGCCCGCTGGTTCAAGAGCCAGGGACGTCAACCACTGCTGGTGGGCGCCGACCTCCAGCGTCCTGCCGCCGTCGAGCAGTTGCGCACCCTGGGCCGCCAGATCGACGTGCCGGTGTTCAGCGAGCCCGGCGACCCGGTGACAACCGCCGGTCGTGGTGTGGCCGAGGCCCGCCGCCTCGGCCGCGACGTGGTCATCGTCGACACGGCCGGTCGTCTGGCGATCGACGCCGAGATGATGGAGCAGGTGCGCCGGATCAGCCAGACGGTGCAGCCCGACTACACCTTCCTCGTCATCGATGCGATGACCGGCCAGGACGCCGTCGGCGTGGCCGAGGCATTCCACCAGACCCTTGCCATCGACGGCGTCATCATGTCGAAGCTCGATGGCGACGCCCGCGGTGGTGCGGCGCTCAGCGTCAAAGAAGTCATCGGCCGCCCCATCGCCTTCGCCTCCACGGGCGAGAAGATCAGCGAGTTCGAGCAGTTCCATCCCGACCGCATGGCCGGCCGCATCCTGGGCATGGGCGACATGCTCACCCTCATCGAGCAGGCCGAGCAGGCCTTCGAGAAAGATCAGGCCGAGGCGGCGGCCGAGAAACTGCTCGAGGGCGAGTTCACCCTCGACGACTTCCTCGAGCAGATGCAGCAGTTGAAGAAGATGGGCCCGCTCGGCAACGTGCTCGGCATGATGCCGGGTATGCCGAAGGAGTTGAAGGGCGCCGAGATCGGCGACGACCAACTCAAGCCGGTCGAGGCCATCATCCGCTCGATGACCCCGCTCGAGCGGCGTAAGCCCGAGATCATCAACGGCAGCCGCCGGTCGCGCATCGCCACCGGCAGCGGCACCACCGTCGCCGACGTGAACCGCCTGGTGAAGCAGTTCGGCGAGATGCAGAAGATGATGAAGCGCATGGGCGCCATGGGTATGGGCAAACCCGGCAAGAAGGGCAAGAAGGCCAAGGGCGGCCGCGTCATGCCGTCGGCCATGCCCGGGATGGGCGGTTTGCCCGGTCTTCCGCCTGGAATGCCCGGGATGCCGGGCCTGCCCGGTGGCTTCCCGGGCTCGCGCTGATGGCCCGAACCTGCAGGTCGGCAGGGATGTCGTTCACGGACGTGCGCGGATGCCGTTCTGGCCGCTATCCTCGCACGGTTGGATTTCGCAAGGAGTGCATGACCGCATGGCAGTGAAGCTTCGCCTCACCCGAGTTGGCAAGAAGAAGCAGCCGCAGTATCGCGTTGTCGCGGCCGACAGCCGTGCGGCCCGCGACGGCCGCTTCATCCAGATCATCGGCACCTACAACCCGCGCACCGAGCCGTCGACCATCTCGATCGACAGCGACAAGGCCGTGAAGTGGCTGATGGAGGGCGCACAGCCCACCGAGCGGGTGAAGAAGCTGCTCGAGGCGTCGGGCGCCTGGGAGGCGTTCGCCGCCGCCAAGGCCGCCAAGTGACGTTGGCATGAGCGCCGACACCGAGGAGCTGGCGGCCCCCACAGCGGTCGCCGTCCTGCACCACATCGTCACCTCCATGGTCGACCAGCCCGACGCGGTGCGCGTCGAGAGCACGCCCGGTCGCAACCGGGTGCGCCTCGAGGTCACCGTCGGCGACGGCGACCTCGGTCGCGTCATCGGTCGCCGGGGTCGTACTGCGCAGAGCATCCGCACCGTGGTGCGTGCTGCCGCAGTGCGCGACGGCGTCGAGGTCGACGTCGACTTCGCCGACTGACCCAGCACCATGACTGTGCCCGACGGGCTGCTCGAGGTGGGCCGCATCAGTCGGGCCCATGGTGTCAAGGGCGCTCTGGTGGTACGCCTCGACTCCGATCGCACCGAACGCCTCGACCCGGGGGCGCGGTTGTTCGACGGCCGGCAGTGGCTCACGGTCGTGTCGGCCCGCCGCCAGCCCGAACGCAAGTGGGTGGTGCAGTTCGAGGAAGTGGCCGACCGCACGACCGCTGAAGCGATGAACGGCCGCTCGCTGTGGGCCGAGCCGGTCGTCGACCCCGATGCGCTGTGGGTGCACGAACTCATCGGCGCCCACGTCGTCGACGCGGAGGGCATCGATCGCGGCATCTGCATCGCCGTGATCGACAACCCGGCGAACGACCTGCTCGAACTCGACACCGGGCATCTGGTGCCGAACACCTTCGTGGTCCGCCTGGCCGACGGCATCATCCACGTCGACACCCCCGACGGCTTGTTCGACCTCCTCGGCTAGGCAGCCTGCGTCCTACGGGCGAGCCGGCAACGGCTCGAAGCTGGTGACGGCCGAGCAGGGGAGCGGGCCGTACAGGTGGGGGAAGGGATCGGGCGCGTCACCCACGTGTTCGAACACCACGGGCGAGCCGACGAGCGACTCGTCGATGTGCAGCAGCACCAGGTTCGGCACGCCGCGGTAGAAGCGGTCGAGCACCCCGGCCACCTGGGCGTCGGTGCACAGGTGGATGAAGCCGACGTCGGCCAACTCCATGCCGATGGTGGAGGCGGTGTACTCGCCGAGGGCCTGTGCGTCGTGCCAACGGCTTGCGTCGGCGATGTGGAACAGCATCGCCCTAGGCTTGCACGCCGTGCGCGTCGACGTGTTCACCATCTTCCCGGCGCTCGTCGACCACTTCTGTGCCGAGAGCCTGCTGGGCAAAGCCCGTGGCACCGGCCTGCTCGACCTGCGGCTGCACGATCTGCGCGACCACACCACCGACGTGCATCGCAGCGTCGACGACACCCCGTTCGGCGGCGGCGCCGGCATGGTGATGAAACCCGAACCGATCTTCGCCTCCGTCGAAGCGGCCGCGCCGCCGCGTCCGCTGTTTCTGCTCGGCCCCGGTGGCAGGCGGTTCGATCAGGCGGTGGCCGAGGAGTTGGCCGCCACGGCCGAAGGCGAGTCGGGTGGGTTCAGTCTGCTGTGCGGCCGCTACGAAGGCATCGATCACCGGGTGCGCGAGCACCTCGTCGACGGTGAACTGAGCATCGGCGATGTGGTGCTCAGTGGGGGCGAGGTGGCTGCGTGCCTGGTCATCGAGGCCGTCGCCCGTCTGCTGCCGGGGGCGATGGGCAACGCCGTCAGCCCCGTCACCGAGAGCTTCGGCGAGCACGGCCTGCTCGAGGAACC
>JBEICS010000224.1:0-4557 GCA_040383925.1 Acidimicrobiaceae bacterium
CGCAGCAGCCACGTCGTGGTGGGGCCCAGCACGTTCAACCAGAACAACTCGACGTACTGAGAACGCGGATCATGGCCGATCGGGTCGACCACCTCGTCGTACCAGGGCACCACCACCAGGGTGGGGTCGGTGAAGGTGGGGTCGGTGACGGTGAGTGGCATGGTGACCTCCGGTGAGGTGAGCGGCGGCTGCGGAACGGGGGAGACGGCTGCAATGACGACGCCGGATCGCCGCATCGGGAAATCGCGCGGCACAATCGTCGGGTGAGTCTCGACGCGGCCCGGCAGTGGATGGCGCAGGCGGCGCGGGTGACCGTGCTCACCGGCGCCGGCATCTCCACCGACTCGGGCATCCCCGACTTCCGGGGCCCGAACGGTCTGTGGACCCGCAACCCGTTGGCCGAGAAGGCGTCGACGCTGCAGCACTACCTGGCCGACGCCGAGGTTCGCCAGGCGGCGTGGCGCAACCGACTCGACAACCCGGCGTGGACCGCGCAGCCCAATGCCGGGCATCTCGCCCTGCTCGAACTCGAAGAGCAGGGACGCCTCACAGCCCTCGTCACGCAGAACATCGACGAACTGCACCAGCGTGCGGGCCACGACCCGGCGAAGGTGATCGAGGTGCACGGCACGATGTGGTGGAGTCGGTGCTGGACGTGCAGCGACCGTCGCCCGATGGCCGAGACCCTCGAACGGGTGCGTGCCGGCGACCCCGACCCGCACTGTCTGCTGTGCGAGCAGACCGGGCTCATCGTCGGCCCCGGCGACGGCATCTTGAAGAGCGACACCATCTCGTTCGGGCAGTCGCTGGTGCCCGAGGTGATCGAGGCGGCGATGGTGGCTGCGGAACAGTGCGACCTGCTGCTGGCGGTGGGTTCGAGCCTGTCGGTGTTCCCGGCGGCCAACGTGGTGCCGCGCGCGAAAGCCGCAGGAGCGCGCGTGGTCATCGTGAACGGTGAGCCGACGAAGATGGACCGCTATGCCGACGCGGTGCTGCTCGGGCAGATCTCCGAGTTGTTGCCGTCGCTGGTGGGCGCCATCAGCTGAGCGGTTCGCATCGACGCAGTCCGACAGCGGGTGCGAGACTGACGCCGATGTTGATGACCGGATCGAGTGTGCGCTCGCGGATCACCGACCGTGCCGTGTCGCAGCCGCTGCCGCTGCGATCGGCCGGTCATCTGGTCGCGGAGTGGTCGCTGTATGCCGCGCTCGCGGTGGTGGCCCATCTCGTTCCCTGGTTCGTCGCTGTGCCGTGTTGGGTGGTGATGGCGTGGTGCATGCTCGGCAACGGTGCCGTCGCCCACGAGACGGTGCACCGCCACCTGTTCCGCAGTCGGCGCGCCAACCGGGTGGTGGGCGCCGTGGCCGCCGCAACGGTGGGCCTGGTGTGGTCGGTGTACCGCCAGTACCACCTCGGGCACCACAAGCACACCGTCACCGACGACGACCCAGAGGGCGCGGTGTACCGCTTCACGTCGCGCTGGGTGTATCTCGCCATCCCCGTCGGTGGCCTGCTGTTCGTGATCCAGATGGTGTGGTGGGGTGTGCGCATCGCGGCGGGTCGTCCGCCGGTGTGGGTGCAGAGCCGCCATTCACGGGTCGAGGCAGGGGTCGACACGGTGCTGGTGGTGGGGTTCTTCGCTGCGATGGCGGTGTTGGGCGCACGCGACCTCGACCTGCTGGTCGACGTGTGGCTGGCGCCCTGGCTCATCACCCTGATGGTGCTGTTCCCGATGGCTCTGGTGCCCGAGCACTACGGCGCACCTGTCGACGACGCCGACGACGCGTTGCTGAACTCGCGCACCATCGTGTCGAACCGGTTCGTCACCTGGCTCTACTGGGCGAACAACTACCACACCACCCACCACCTCGCACCGTCACTGGTGCCCCAGCACATCCCTGCGGTCACCCGCTCGGTGGTGCTCGACGCCGTGCCCGAGCGGTGGGTGAGCAGCGGCTACCTGCGGTTCCATCTCGACGTGTTCCTGCGCCCCGAGCGGTTCGACGGCCCGAACGCCCGGTGAGGTAATCCCGACCGACTCGGTAGGCTTTCGGTCATGGCAACCTTCCGCGACCTCCTCTCCGCCGCCAAGGCCGAGATCACCGAGATCGATACCTCCGCCGCCGCCGAGCGCATCGCTGCCGGGGCCGTCGTGCTCGACGTGCGCGAGCCCGACGAGTTCGACCAGGGCGCGCTGGCCGGTGTCATCCACATCCCGCGCGGTCACCTCGAGGCGCAGATCGAGAACCGGCTCACCGACAAGAACGCCGAAGTCGTCGTGTACTGCGCCGGCGGTGTGCGCAGCGCCTTCGCCGCGAAGACGCTGGGCGAACTGGGTTACACCAACGTGCTGTCGATGGCCGGTGGCTTCGGCCGCTGGAAGGACGAGGGCCGTCCGTGGACCACGCCCGTCGTGCTCACCCCCGACCAGCGCAACCGCTACCAGCGCCACCTGCTGCTGCCCGAGGTGGGTGTCGAGGGCCAGGCCAAGCTGCTGGGCGCCAAGGTGCTCATGCTCGGCGCCGGCGGCCTCGGCTCGCCCGCCGCGCTGTACCTGGCGGCGGCCGGTATCGGCACCATCGGCATCGTCGACATGGACGAGGTCGACGCCTCGAACCTGCAGCGCCAGATCCTCCACAACATCGACCGCATCGGCGACCGCAAGGTCGACTCGGCGAAGAAGACGATCTCGCTGCTGAACCCCGACGTCAACGTGGTCACCTACGACACGCGGCTCGATGCGTCGAACATCATCGACATCATCTCGGGCTACGACGTCATCGTCGACGGCGCCGACAACTTCCCCAGCCGCTACCTGCTGAACGACGCCAGCGTGAAGCTGGGCATCCCCGTGGTGCACGGCTCGATCTTCCGCTTCGAGGGCATGGTCAGCGTGTTCCATCCGCTCGAGGGCCCCACGTACCGCGACATGGTGCCCGAGCCGCCGCCCGCCGAGCTGGCCCCCAGCTGCGCCGAGGCCGGCGTGCTGGGTGTGCTGCCAGGCATCATCGGCAGCATCCAGGCGCTCGAGGTCATCAAGCTCATCCTGGGTCTGGGCGATTCGCTGGCCGGCCGCATCCTGGCGGTCGACACCACCGAGATGTCGTTCCGTACGTTCAAGTTGCAGCGCGACCCCAGCAACCCGGTCACGTACGAGAACCGCGACCGCATCGTCATCAAGGAACTCGACGGCCTCTGCGCCCCGGGCCTGTCGCACTGACCTCGGTCAGGCGCCGTCCTGCACCGGGGTGCCCCGGTAGCAGCCGATGAAGTACGGGAACTCCAGCGTCGCCGAGTAGTGGTAGGTCTCCACCACCTCGCCGTCGAACACGATGGGCGAGGTGCGGCCGTGGCACTCGTCGAGGTCGGCGTTGGTGGGCAGGTTGCCCGCGGCGTCGCGCTCCACCACGATCGGGAAGCCGTCGAACGCGAAGCCCACCACGGTGGAAGCGCCCTGCGCCGCGTCGAGCAGGCACGTCGGCACGTTGTGGTAGTGGTACGCGCTGCTCTGCTGCGGATGGCCGTCGCAGAGATCCTGCGTCTCCCATGCCACGGCGTCGCGGTTCGCTTCGTCGAGCGAGGCGAACGCGTACACGCCGTTGCGCAACACGGCGATGGCGCCGGGCGGCAGGCACGACGGGCTGTCGGCGACGGCGGGGGCCGTGGGCAGCGACACCGTGAAGGTCTGTGCGGCGATGCCGTTGGGGTTGCGGTCGTACTGGAAGGCGGGGTCGTCGGCGGCGATGGGGAAGGTGCCGGTCAGCTGCTCGGTGGGCAGGTCGTTGGTGACGATCACGCGCTGGTCGCCCTCGACGGTCTCGCTGAAGGCGGCCTGGGGCCAGCTCACCTCGCCCTGCACGCTCACCTTGGCGGTCGAGTCCCACGTGCCGTTGGCCTCGTCGATCCACGGGCCGGCGGTGTGCGCGCCGCCACCGTTGGGGTTCCCCGAGGTGCAGGAGTAGATCGTGCCTGCCGCAGCGCCCTCGGTCGAGACGAATCCGTCGCCCAGCGGCAACGCCGTCGGATCGACCGTCGCGCCCGACCACACGTTCACCACGTCGCTGTTCGCCGTGGCCGTCGTGGGCGCCTCGGTGGTGGGTGGCTCGGTGGTGGGTGCGTCGGTGGTCGGTGGCTCAGTAGTGGGTGGCTCAGTAGTGGGTGCCGCCGTGGTGGGTGCTGTCTCGGTGGTGACGGCGGCGGTGGCGGCCGACCCGTCGTCGGCCCCGCAGGCAGCGAGCACGACGGCTGCGAGGCAGGCAGCGATGGCGGACGTGGGGGCGATGCGTCGGGCGAGAACCATGGCAGCAGTATGCGGATCGCTCCTCGTCGGCGCTTCCGCAACAGGTGTGAACCCGGTAAGAGTTCCCCCGCCTCAGTCCGCGCCATCCATTCGTGAGTGTGGACCCGTGCTGGGGTGGTGTTCTGTAGCAGGACATCCCTCACACATGTCGCGAGACATCCCTCACACCTAGGTGGGTCATGGACGGTCGGGTTCATGGCCGGGAGGGAAGTTCCGATGAGTGTGCGGCGTGCGATTGTGGAGGCTGATGTTTCGAC
>JBEICS010000225.1:0-4550 GCA_040383925.1 Acidimicrobiaceae bacterium
AAATCAACGCGCCGAACGTCGGCGCGGCGCCGGTCAGACGCCGTATCGCACCAGCACGTCGACCGTGAGGGCGGCGAACAACAACGTGACGTAGGTGATGCTGAAACCGAACACCTGCATCGATCGCTGCGGGGTGGGCCGGCGGCCGAGGCCGATCGTGACGGCGATGAACCCGGCCCCGAGCACCACTGCGCTGACCGAATAGATCCAGCCGAGGTCGGCGACCGGGATGAGCACGAGGGTGAACAGCACGAGGGCCACGGTGTAGGCCACCATGTTGCGCACGGCCTGGGCGAGCGGCACCACCACGGGCAGCATCGGCACCCCGGCGGCGCGGTACTCGTCGACATGGCGAATGGCGAGGGCCCAGAAATGCGGAGGGGTCCACAGGAACATCACGATGAACAGCACCACCGCCGACCAACTGACGTTGTCCTGCACGGCCGCCCACCCCACCAGCACCGGCACCGCCCCGGCAGCACCGCCGATGACGATGTTCTGGCGGCTCGTGCGCTTCAACCAGATGGTGTAGACGAGCACGTAGAACAGCGTGGCGCTGAGCGTGAGCACCGCCGACAGCAGATTGGCCTGCCACCACAGCAGGGCGAAGGCCAGCACCTCGAGCGTGACGGCGAACACCATCGCCGCCCGGGGCGTGATGAGCCCGGTGACGAGCGGACGGCCCTGGGTGCGGGGCATCAGCGCGTCGATGTCGCGGTCGATCACCATGTTGATGGCGTTGGCCCCACCGGCTGCCAAGGTGCCGCCCAGCAACACCATCACGACCAGCCAGGTGGACGGCCACCCCTGCTCGGCCAGCACCATCACCGGAACCGTGGTGATGAGCAGCAGTTCGACCACGCGCAACTTGGCCAGCGCGATGTAGCCGCCGATCTTCGAGGTGGGCCGCCGGTGCGAACCGTGGGCGACACCGCCCGGTGACAGCCGGGATGGAACCAGGGGACGCGCGCCGACAGCCACGGCCCCATCGTACGGCGCACCATTGGGGTGACCAACCGGGCAGACTGTGCCGATGGCACAGTCGTCCATGCCCGCCGAGACCGTCGAGTCGTCGACCGACGAGACCACCGCGTCCGATCGGCCGTGGGTGGTGCTGGTGTGGAACGACCCCGTCAACCTGATGAGTTACGTCACCTACGTGCTCCAGAAGCTCTTCGGGTACTCGTACGAAAAGGCCACCGAGCTGATGCTGCAGGTGCACCACGACGGCCGAGCCGCTGTCAACAGCGGGCCGCGCGAAAAGGCCGAGCTCGACGTCTTCCGTCTGCACGAGTTCGGTCTGTGGGCCACGATGCAGCAGGACGACTGATGGCGCGCTGGCAGTTCCGGCCACCGGTCGAGCGCTACAAGGACGGGTACCGCATCAACCTCGACGCCGACGAGCGCGAGCTCATCCTGCGGCTGTTGCGCGAACTCCGCGGGTTGCTGCTCGGCTCGTCCGACAACCCGACGCTCGTCCGGCTCTTCCCCACCGCCTACCACCTGCCCGACGACTCCGAACTCGACGCCGAGTACCAGCGACTGATGCGCGAGGAGATCGTCGCGTCACGACTGGCCGGCATCGACATGGTCGTCGACGCCTTCGAGGACAAGCCGCCGCTCACCGAGGGCCAGGTCATGGCCGTGGTCCAGGCCGTGAACGGCATCCGTCTGGTGCTGGCCGCCGTGCTCGACGTGAGCGAGGACCACGACCCCGACGACATCGACGACGACCATCCCAACGCCGGCGACTACCACCTCTACTCGTTCCTGAGCTGGCTGCTCGAGTGGTCGGTCAGGGCGCTCGCAGATCGCTGAGCCACTGCGGCAGGCGCACCGGACGGCCCTCGGCGTTCACCGCGCCGTGCGCCGTGGCCGCCGTGGCCCGCACCTCGCCGTCGACGGTGAGCAGGTAGGCCATCTGGAACGTCGCCCGCGACACGGCGGCCAGGACGAGGTGCACGTCGACCTCTTCGTCGAAGGCAAGCGGTTTGCGGTACTGCACGAAGCTCTCGAGCACGGCGTGGTCGACGCCTTCTCGGCGCATCTCGGTGTACGGACGGTCGAGCGCCCGCAGATAGGCCACCCGGGCCTCCTCCAGATAGAGCAGGTAGTTGGAGTGATGGACGATGCCCATCGCGTCGGTCTCGGCGAAGCGGACACGGATGCGGTGGTGGAACGGATAGTCGCCCGGATCGAGGCTCGGTTCGACGCTCAGGCGCATGTCGGGCACCGTAGTCGCGGGCGGTGGGAATCCGGCTGGTGGCAAACGGCGAGACCGGTGCTAAGGTTTCGACGCTCTCAACCGGAGACGTCCCTAGCCCCCATCGTCTAGTGGCCTAGGACACCACCCTTTCAAGGTGGCGGCACGGGTTCGAATCCCGTTGGGGGTGCAAGGCCAGTTGGTCAACAACTTGGTCCCGTGGTGAAGTGGAGTTCACGCCGGCCTGTCACGCCGGAGGTCGCGGGTTCGAACCCCGTCGGGACCGCTACGAACACTGAGGTGTTCGTGCGGAGGTCGAGCAGCAGTCGGTCGGTTCGGCCACGTTGCTCGATGCCATGGTCGCGTAGCTCAGTTGGCAGAGCGCACGCCTGAAAAGCGTGAGGTCACCGGATCGACGCCGGTCGCGACCACCATCGCGGGCGAGGCCGGCGGGCAGCACTGCCCCGGCCTCGGCGTCCGCACCGACGACTCGCTGCGCCCTCGGCACCTCGTCCCGGTATCAGGCGCGCACCCCGTCCGTACACTCCCTCCATGACCCTGCGGGCCGGCACCCCCACCGCGGCGGCGCTGCAACTCACCTGGCTCGACGGCGACATCATGGCCTGGCAGCCCGGGCGCGGCGCCTACGGCGGCAACCTCAATGCTGCCGTTTCGCGCGCCCTCGGCCCAGCCGTCGGGTCGGCCGTGGGCTCGCTGCGGGTGGCCCGCCTCTACCTGCCCGAGGGTCCGGCCTCGGTGATGTGCCAGCGCATCGACCCGGCAGCGTTGGTGGCACTCGCCCGGTCGGGCGCGCTCGACGGGGCACCCGGCCCGTCGGTGGCCTGGTTCTCCGCTGCGGCCCGGTTGGCCGACCACCTGGTCCGTCGGGGCCGCATCATCCCGGTCGTCGACGATCAGGGCGACGGCTGGCACCAGGCCCGGTGGCACCCGCTGCGTGGCGACGTCGAGGCCGCACGCGACGCCATGTCCACCACCATGCCCGACGTCGTGGTCGGCGCCACCCGCCCCGACGAGAACACGGTCCAGCGCCGCGAGCAGGTGGCGGCCGAGGTGCTCGAGGCCTTCGTCGATGCGCTCGCCCGCCTCGCCCTGCAGTACTCGGGCTGGCGCTCCGATCTCACCGACACCCGGCGCGGATCGTCGCGTGCCGCCCGCCAGGTGGCGCGCGCCCTCGGCAACCACACCCCCCGCTTCCGGCCCGACTACGACGTGGTCGATGCGCTGGGCGAGGTGGCTGCAGCATTCGATCAGGTGGCCCGCCGCGCCGAGGGTGAGCCCGTGGTGCAGGCCCGGCTGCGTCTCGACCTGCCCGACGAGGTCGACCAACCGTGGCCGCTCACGCTGGAACTGGCCGACGTGGCCGACGCCGGACGGTGGTGCACGGCCGACGACATCACCGCCGCGTCGCCCCTTGCGCTCGACCTCGCCGGCACCGAGCGCTGGATGTGGCGCCTCGAGGCCGCGCTGGCCAGCGCCCGCCAGGCACTGTCGACCGAGGCCCCGTGGCTGGCCGAGTGGCTCGCCGACCCATCAGCCGGCATCGGTATCGACGAGGCGGCCGCCACCATCGCCGCGGTCGACGAGTTGGCCGACATCGGCGTGCTCCTGCTGTCGCCCGCCCGCCTCACCCGGCGTCGGCCCGGTACACGGGGCACCACCCGCACCACCGACACGGCCGCCGGTGCCGCCGACGAGCCGAGCGGGCGGTTCGGCCGCTCAGCCATCGTCGACTGGGAGGTGGTGGTCGACGGTACGCCCATCGACGAGGCCGCCCTGCAGCGCGCCGCCGAGTCGGCCACCAGCCTCATCGACGTCGGCGGGCGCTGGGTGCAGATCGACCGCGACGACGCCCGCCGGGCGCTCCAGAACCTGGCCGAGCACCGCCGCGAGCACACCGAACTGAACGCGATCGACCTGCTGCGGTTGGCCGCCGAACTCGACGCGCTCGACCCGTCGGGCGACCCGCGGGCAGACGACGCATCGGGGCCGGCGCTGCGCACCACCGAGGGCTGGGCCGATCTGCTGCTGCGCGGCCTGCCCGACGACAGCCTGCGCGAGGGCGAGGTGCCCGCCGGGTTCACCGCCACCCTGCGCCCCTACCAACGACGTGGGCTGGGGTGGCTGCAGTTCCTCCACCGCCTCGGCCTCGGCGGCTGTCTGGCCGACGACATGGGCCTCGGCAAGACCCCCACCACCCTCGCTCATCTGGCCGGCCTGCCCGGCCCGCACCTGGTGGTGTGCCCGCTCAGCGTCGTGCGCAACTGGCAGCGCGAAGCGGCCCGGTTCGCGCCCGGGCTGCGGGTGCTGGTGCACCACGGTGGCGACC
>JBEICS010000226.1:0-4504 GCA_040383925.1 Acidimicrobiaceae bacterium
CCCACCAGCACCACCTCGGCGCCATCGTGCACCACATCGGCGGCGGTGACCTTCTCGGGCCAGATCGCGCCGGGGTCGTCGCGACCGAGGCATTCGGCGTCGCTGCGGTCCATCACGGGGAAGTGCAGTGCCGGGTCGAGCCAGCGGGCGGGCTGGCGGACGAACTCGGGGTAGATGGTGAGGCGCGGGGACAGTGCGAAGCCGCGGGCCTCGGTGACCTCGCGCAGGAGGTCGAGGTCGGGCCACGGCCGTTCGGGGTTCACGTGGTCGGCAGTGACGGGCGAGACGCCACCCCAGTCGTCGATGCCCGCGTCGAGCAGCACACCGAAGTCGTCGCTCAGGTTCGGCGGCGCCTGCAGGTGGATGTCGGCGGGCAGGACGAGACGCGCCATCGCCAGCGTCCACAGGTACTCGTCGGGAGGGCAGGCCTTGGCACGCTGCATGCCGGTGCGCAGCTTCGGCAGGAAGTTCTGGACGATCACTTCCTGCACGTGCCCGTGACGGGCGTGGCTGTCGGCGATGGCCTCCATGGCAGCGATGCGGTCGATGCGGTCGTCGCCGATGCCCACGAGGATGCCGGTGGTGAACGGGATCTGCAGTTCGCCTGCGGCCTCGATCGTGGCGAGACGGCGGGCGGGCACCTTGTCGGGCGCGGCCTGATGGCACTCGAGGTCGTCGCGCATGCTCTCGAGCATCATCCCCTGGCTCGGCGACACCGGCCGCAGCAGCGCCAGTTCGTCGTGGTAGAGCGCGCCGCAGTTGGCATGGGGGAGCAGACCGGTCTCGTCGAGCACCAGCTTCGCCATGGCCGCCACGTAGTGGACGGTCGAGTCGTAGCCGTGCTCGCGCAGGAAGGCGCGGGCCACCTCGTAGCGCTCCTCGGGCCGTTCGCCGAGGGTGAACAGGGCCTCGTGGCAGCCGCGCCGGGCGCCCTGGCGGGCGATCGACAGCACATCGTCGGGCAGCAGGTAGATCTTCTCCAACCGGGCCGGCGGCTGGGCGAACGTGCAGTACCCGCACTGATCGCGGCACAGCATCGTCAGCGGGATGAACACCTTCGGTGAGTAGGTGATGCGGGTGCCGTGGGCACGATCGCGTACAGCGCGGGCGGCGAGCATCAGGTCGTCGAGGGAACCCTCGAGCAGCATGGCACGATCAGGGCGCGTCATGGCAGAACCTCCGGAACGGATGAGTGGGTTGTGCCAGAGCACAGCCGGGACATCGTGCCGATGCGAGAAGGTGCACCATGCCCCGTACTGCCGTGCGTGATCCGCACCCTACCAGACCCTGTCGCTGCGCGACGGGGCGTGGTTCAGCCGAGGGCGGAGGCCACCGCGCTCATGGCTCGTTGGACCTCGTCGGAGGTGTCGAACGGCAAGGCGGTGGGGAAGGTCGAGAACCGGGCGACCACCGTCTGGGTGGAGCGGTCGACCCAGCAGAACTGGCCGAAGATGCCGAGGCCGCTGAAGCGGGTGCCGCGCTGCATCACCCAGAACGCGTTGCGGTACATCGACCACCCGGGTTCGGTGTCGCGGAACGCCGCCACTGCGTCGTCGTCGCCGTCGCGGGTGTCGCGCACCCAGTCGGCGGGCACCACCTGGCGGCCGGCCAGCGCGCCGTCGCCCAGGTACGCGAGGCCGAAGCGGGCGAGATCGCGCACGGTGCAGCTCATCCCGCCCTCCACCACCGGGTGGCCCAGGGGGTCGAGCATGATGTCGGCGTCGTGCTCCTGGCCGAGCGGGCCCCACAGGTCGCGCGACACGATGTCGGGGTAGCGCATGGCTTCCACCACCTCGAGCAGACGTGCGGCGATGTTGGTGAGCGGCGACCGGTAGTCGAACCAGGCGCCGTGCGGCCGGGCCAGACCGTACGTGCGGAAGTGGCCGAGGGTGCCGACGGGGGTGCGGGCGCCGAGCGGCCGATAGCCGGCCTGGCGTTCGTACTCGAGCAACGGGTTGTCGGCCTCGGGGTCGGCGTACAACTCGTAGTCCTCGACGAAGTCGGTGCCTGCGGTCATGTCGATGACATGGCGCACGGTGGCGCCGTCGAGGCTGGTGCCCGCGAACTCGGGTGCCACGTCGCACACCAGGTCGTCGACCGACAGGCGGCCGCGGCCGATGGCGATGCCGAGCGCCGCGCCGCAGAACGACTTCGACACGCTCATCAGCAGGTGCGGCGTGTGCTCGGCCATGCCGTTGAAGTAGCGCTCGTACACGATGTCGCCGCGGTGCACCACGCACACGGCGTCGCACTGGGTGGCCTGCAGGTGCTCGGCCCAGGTGGTGCGCGACCCGTCGGCACGGGCGAAGTCGACGGCGTCGAGTTCCATCGGGCGGCGGGGGAGCAGCAGGGGCGGGCCGCCCCGACGTGAGATGAGGGCGGTCGGCGTGAGCTCGCGCACCCGCTGGAACGCGGTGCGGTTGTACGGCCAGTCCATCCAGTTGGACAGCGTGATGGTGCGATCGGTCGGCATGGCCGCCTCAGTCGGTGGTAAGGGTGTCGAACAGCGCCAGCACGTTGGCGGCCGACACGCCCACGCGGTGGCCGGTGCGCGAGATGAAGCCGAACTGCACGCCGGTGGCGGCGTCGCGGGCGGCGAAGAACTGCTCGTGCCCGTCGCCGTCGACGATGACGTCGGTGAGCAGCGATGCGTCGGAGTCGGCGAGGCACGCCCGGGCGTAGCCGGCGTTCAGCACGTCGATGGCGATGTGCTGCACCCCGCTGCCGTGGTGGGCCAGATAGGCGGCCACCGACGGCGACGCCTCGGGGCCCACCAGCACGACGCTGACCCCGCCTGCGGTGAGCGCCACCACACCGGGCACGTCGCCGCCCGCCAGCGGGGTGGCGTGGAAGCCGAACGTGGCAGTGAACGACGCCACCGCCTCGGCCAGGTGGTGAACGGCCACGACGATGTGGTCGATGCGAGTGGCCACCGTGTCGAGGCCCGACCGGCTGCCGTCGGGCGCGGCAGGCTTGTCGGGCGCGGCGTCGGGGCGGTGCCCGGCCACCTCGATGCGATGCGTCTCGGCCAGCAGCACGCGGAACAACTGCTCGGCGAAGTCGGGGTCGACGCCCGCGTCGATGGCGATCTGGCGGCGCGACGTGATGACCTCGCGCACCCGAGCCGGCTGGATGACGGCGGTGCCGGCCACCCGCTTCACCTCGGCCACCTCCTCGCACACGGCCAGGCGTTCGGCCACGATGCGCACGAACTCGCGGTCGAGTCGGTCGATGCGCTCGCGCAGGCCCGCCAGATCGCCCGAACCGGTGGGCGGGGGAGTCGATGTCATGGCGCCACGGTAACAACCGGCCCGAGGTGGTGACGCAGACGGGCGGCCCGGTAGCATCTCCGGGTCCGTCGGGGCCGCCTTGGCGCCTCCCACGCGATGCCGTGCCATCACCCGATGGCGGCGGCGACCTCCGTCACCGGAAGGCTTCCATCATGGTCGACAAGAACGAAACCATCGGCACCCACAAGCTGCACGACACCGACACGGGCTCGCCCGAGGTGCAGATCGCGCTCCTCACGGCGCGCATCAACCAGCTCACCGATCACCTCAAGACCCACAAGAAGGACCACCACAGCCGTCGTGGTCTGCTGATGATGGTGGGTCGCCGTCGCCGTCTGCTCGACTATGTGAAGAACATCGACGTCGAGCGCTACCGCCAGATCGTCGCCAAGAACGGCCTGCGCCGCTGATCACCCGGCGTCCACCCATTCGGGTGACGCCGCTGGTAGCCTCCGGGGCGATACAACCAACCGAGCGGAAACTGGATCGGTTGTCAGTCGCTTTTGCCGAGGCACGATCGTGTTCCGGCCCTGCCGACTGGGAACCGGCCTCCGCTCCAACCGTCGAGGCGTGGGAAAAAACGCGCCCGACCGAAAGGAGTACGTGATGGCTGATGCCATTCGCGTGTCGGGCCCTATCTCGGGGACCGACAAGACCCTGTCGTTCGAGACCGGCAAACTCGCTCAGCAGAGCCAGGGTGCCGTCATCGGTTCGATCGGCCGTACCACGGTGCTCGCCACCGCCAACGCTGCCAAGGACGTGCGTCCGGGCACCGATTTCTTCCCGCTCACCATCGACGTCGAAGAGCGTGCGTACGCCGCCGGCAAGATCCCGGGCTCGTTCTTCCGTCGTGAGGGCCGTCCCACCGAGGACGCCATCCTCACCTGCCGTCTCACCGACCGCCCGTTGCGCCCCGCCTTCCCCGACGGGTTCCGCAACGAGGTGCAGGTGGTGCTCACCATCCTCGGCGCCGACCAGGCCAACCCGCACGACGTGCTCAGCATCAACTCGGCCTCCGCCTCGCTGATGATCAGCGGCATCCCGTTCGACGGTCCCATCGGTGCCGTCCGCGTGGCGTTCAGCCAGAGCGGCGAGTGGATCCCCCACCCCACCTACGAAGAGGGTGAGGCCAGCACGTTCGAACTCGTCGTGGCCGGGCGCGAGCTCGACAACGGCGACGTGGCCATCATGATGGTCGAGGCCGGTGGCACGTC